>CAJQNG010000026.1 GCA_905479635.1 uncultured Boseongicola sp.
AAATTTCCCGGATGTAGAACGTCACCTGATCGGCGGGATGGATGAATTGGCCTTCGGTCAAAAGCCGTGCCGTCATGTTTTGAGCAATATCATCGGACCTGGCCGCCAGTTGTCGCAGGCTGGCGGGCACAAGGAAATGACCAAGTGTCGAAGCCAAGATTGCCACAATCAAGCCGAAATACACAACGGCGCGGGCCAGTCGCCACGGCGAAAAGCCGGTCGCCTGCACAACAACAAGTTCGCTTTCTGTGGTCAGGCGATTGGTGACGTAAAGGGTGCTGGCGAAGGCAGCAATCGGCAGCACAATTCGGATTACGTTTGGTAAAGAAAGAACTGAAAGTTCAAGGAAAACAGCCGCTGATTGGCCGTTGGCGATCAACTGGTCAAAAAGAACGACGGCACGGTTCACCCAGTACACAAGCACAAGTACAAGCGCAAAAAAGCCGAACAGCGTCAAGAGCTGCGTCATGAGGTATTTGTCGAATCGTCCGATCATCACTGACTGACCTGGCTACATTGGCCTTTCTTAAACCACAGCGCGCGCGCGGGGAACAGGGATTGGCACGGATTGATGTCCGTTATCGGCTGGTCTTGGCCCAGCCGGAAGACTACGTTGTTGGGATGCCATTCCAAGGAGCGCGCAATGACGGATTTGCCCACATTCACACTCAGCGAAACAAGCCTTGATCAGATAGCCGAGATCGAGGGTCGGATCGTTATTCTTATGCCTGAAAGCGGCAAACTTGATCAATCTGCGCGGCGGGTGAACCGGCTGATGCGAGGCGCGCTTGAGCGATTTGCAGAAAGCACTGCATTTTCCAAAATGAAGGAAGGGGAAGCAACTGACCTGGCCTTCCCGACAGGCATGCGGGCTGACGCTGTGCAAGTTATCCGCCTTGACCTCACGGCCGACCCGGAAGCGGAGCGTCGCGCAGGTGCTGCGATTGGCGCCGGTGCCGTCAAGGGCGAGGTTCTCATCCTTGCTGGCGAGCGGAAGAAACTTGAACACTTAATGATGGGATGTCTGCTGAAGACCTATGCCTTTGGCGATCACAAGACCGATCATGGCGAACGCGGGACCGTTGAGATCACGATGATGGTGGCAAAGCCCGATGACTTGCAGAGTGACCTTTTGCGGGTGCGGGCTGTTGCCGAAGGTGTCTATTTCACCCGCGATCTGGTCAATGAGCCAGCCAACGTTTTGACAACTGTTACCTTCGCCGACCGACTAGAAGCTTTGCGAGAGCTTGGTCTGAAGGTTGGGGTTCTTGACGAGGACCGTTTGGAAGAACTTGGGATGCGAACGCTTCTTGCCGTGGGCCTTGGCAGCGAGACGCCCTCCAAAGTCGTGATTATGGAATGGACCGGAAGCGGCACCGAAGCGCCGCTTGCTTTGGTCGGCAAGGGCGTTGTGTTTGATACTGGAGGCATATCGATTAAGTCTGCGGGCGGCATGGAAGAAATGACGATGGACATGGGCGGTGCAGGCACCGTTGCTGGTGTGATGAAAGCATTGGCGCTTCGTAAAGCGGCGGCAAACGTTGTCGGGATTGTCGGTTTGGTCGAGAACATGCCGGACGGACGTGCGCAACGCCCCGGCGATGTGGTGCGATCGATGAAGGGCGACACGGTAGAGGTAATCAATACCGACGCCGAGGGCCGCCTCGTTCTGTGCGACATCATGTGGTACGCTCAAGAGCGCTTCGAGCCACGTGCGATGATTGATCTTGCGACGCTGACGGGGGCGATCATTGTCGCACTTGGCCATGAGAACGCGGGTGTGTTTTCCAACGATGACACGCTTGTGGGATCGTTTTTAGCGGCGGCAGCGACAGAGGACGAAGGCGCGTGGCGGATGCCTTTGGGCGAGGGCTATGCGCGGGCTTTGAAGAGCCGAATTGCGGATGTGAAAAACATCGGCGGGCGCCCTGCGGGGTCGATCACGGCTGCTGAGTTTTTGCAGCGCTTCGTGAAGAAAGACACACCATGGATACATCTCGATATTGCAGGTGTTGCCAGCACGGATGAGGCGACGACACTGTCGCCCAAGGGGGCGACGGGCTGGGGTGTACGTGCTTTAGATCGTTTGGTTTCGGATCGATTTGAAGGGTAGCAACGATGGGGTCTGTCTATTTCTATCACCTTACCGAGCATCCGCTTGAAGCAACCCTGCCGATGCTGTTGCAAAAGTCGTTGGCGGCGGGATGGCGTGTAGCCGTGCGATCCGGCGATGACGCTTTGATGAAGCGTTTGGACAGTGCGCTTTGGTTGGGAGACGGCTTTTTACCACACGGTATCGCAGGTGGCCCACATGATGCAGATCAACCTATATTGCTGACAAAAGGTGACGCAACCAATGGCGCGCATTGCGTGATGGCCGTCGGTCAGGCGGCGATCGACGTGGTCGAAGCGCAAGCCGCTGAACGTGTGTGCATCTTGTTTGACGGAGCCAACCCAGAGGCCGTCGATCATGCGCGCGGGCAGTGGCGGTCAATGACAGAC
>CAJQNG010000027.1 GCA_905479635.1 uncultured Boseongicola sp.
GCCGGGCTTTCCGCCACAACGATCCCGGCAATCTTCATCGCTTCGATCTTGTCGTCCGCGCCACCTTTGCCGCCGGCAACAATCGCGCCCGCGTGGCCCATCCGACGCCCCGGAGGCGCTGTGCGACCGGCAATAAAACCAGCCGTCGGCTTCCAACGGCCCTTCTTTTTCTCATCGGCCAGGAACTGCGCGGCCTCTTCTTCTGCCGAGCCGCCGATTTCGCCAATCATAATGATCGATTGCGTCTCATCATCAGCGAGGAACCACTCCAGAACGTCGATATGTTCGGTTCCTTTAATCGGATCACCACCAATACCAACGCAGGTCGACTGGCCAAGGCCCACATCAGACGTCTGCTTCACGGCCTCGTAAGTCAAAGTGCCGGACCTCGACACAACTCCGACCGAACCCCGGCGATGGATGTGACCGGGCATAATGCCGATCTTGCAGGCATCTGGCGTGATAACACCGGGGCAGTTCGGCCCGATCAATGTCGAGGACGACGTTTCAAGCGCACGTTTCACCCGCATCATGTCTAGAACCGGGATGCCTTCCGTAATCGCAATGATCAGCGGAATTTCCGCATCAATCGCTTCCAGAATCGAATCTGCTGCAAACGGCGGCGGCACATAGATCACCGACGCGTTCGCCCCCGTCATCGCCACCGCTTCGTGGCACGAGTTGTACACCGGCAGATCGAGGTGCGTCTGACCACCTTTGCCCGGTGTGACGCCTCCGACCATTTTGGTGCCGTAAGCAATCGCCTGCTCGGAGTGAAATGTACCCTGCGAGCCGGTGAAGCCCTGACAGATGACCTTGGTGTTTTCGTTGACGAGGACAGCCATGTGCAGTTCCCTATTTTTGCGGCCGAAGCCGTTCTACATTCATAAAAGTTTCGATACCGTTTGGTCCGGGGCGTGTGCCCACATGAACCACGGCAATACGTCTTGGATTTAGCTGGCGTGCAGCCAGCAATGCGGTGCCCGACGTGCGGGCACCGCGATGTGTCCTTTGAAGAGCGGCATCGGTCAGGATGCCTTCACGGGTCAGTGCCGCTACAGCCACATCTGCGGCCACACCAGCATGATCTCCGTCAAAAGCAACCTCGCACCGACGATCGGTTCCGGGGGTAACCCGCCCTGTCGCTTTGGACACGTCAGCCTTGGAAAACGGCTCGAGATCATAGAAATCAACCCGCACGTCGTTCGATGCAAACCGCTCCGACACCCGCGCAGCCGTCATAAACGGAGAAAAGCAGTTGTCGGAAAACGCGCCCATGGCGCGCTCCGCCGTGGTGTCATCCGCCGCCGCCGCACCGGCCATAAAGGCCAGTGTCGCCACAGTCGTCCCGCGCGTCATATGTGCCGAAGCGGTCAAAGGATTACCCCTTAACCGCCTTCACAATCTTCTCGGCCCCGTCTTTCAGATTGTCCGCCGCGATGACGTTCAGCCCGGAATTGCGGATGATCTCTTTGCCCTTCTCGACGTTCGTGCCTTCAAGGCGCACGACCAATGGCACCTTAAGGCCAACCTCTTTCACCGCCGATACAACGCCTTCCGCGATCACATCGCAGCGCATGATCCCGCCGAAAATGTTCACAAGGATACCTTTCACCTGCGGGTCCGAGGTAATGATCTTGAACGCCTCGGTGACCTTCTCTTTCGTGGCGCTTCCTCCGACATCAAGGAAGTTCGCCGGTTCGGCGCCATAAAGCTTGATGATGTCCATCGTCGCCATGGCAAGGCCTGCTCCGTTCACCATGCAGCCGATCTCGCCATCCAAAGCGATGTAGTTCAGATCGAACTTCGAGGCGGCCAATTCTTTAGGATCTTCCTCGGTCTCGTCGCGCAAAGCGGCGATATCGGGATGACGGTAAATCGCGTTGCTATCAAAACCCATTTTCGCATCAAGGCATTTCAGATCGCCCTTGTCGGTCACGATCAGCGGGTTGATCTCAAGCATCTCCATGTCTTTTTCGACGAACATTTTATAAAGCTGGCCCATCAAAATGACGCATTGTTTGATCTGTGGCCCTTTAAGGCCAAGCTCGAACGCGATGCGGCGGCCGTGGAACGCCTGATACCCGGTCGCGGGATCAACGCTGAACGACAGAATTTTGTCGGGTGTGTTGTGGGCCACCTCTTCGATGTCCATGCCGCCTTCGGTCGATGCCACAAAGCTGACCCGGCTTGTCTGACGATCAACCAGCAACGCGAGATACATCTCGGTCTCAATGCCGGCCCCGTCTTCGATATAAATGCGGTTCACCTGCTTGCCCGCAGGACCGGTTTGCTTAGTGACCAAAGTACGCCCCAGCATCCGCTTGGCTTCCGATGCGGCTTCCTCAACGGACCGCGCAAGACGCACACCGCCCATGTCGCCAGCGTCGGCCTCTTTAAAGCTGCCTTTGCCGCGTCCACCTGCGTGGATCTGCGCCTTCACAACCCAAAGCGGGCCGTCCAATTCGCCAGCAGCAGTCTTTGCATCTTCCGATCGCATGACGGGTCGTCCGTCCGAAACCGGAGCGCCGTAGCTCTGCAAAAGTGCTTTCGCCTGATATTCGTGGATGTTCACCGGAGGCCTCCTTCGTTCCCTTTTCCCCTGCATGACACAGAAAAATTAGCAAAAGAAACGGGAAACGGGCAATTGGGGGCAATTGGGGGCAATTATTGCGTCATTCCTGCTTTTTGTGATCACACGTTTTTGCGTGTGATCACAAAATTACGAAAAATCGCCGAATTGCCGCGACTCACAAGACCACAATCACGTCCGCAGGGGTCTGAAGGGTGAATTCTTCGCACTATTCTTCCAATTCGCCGGGCAAATCCTCAAAGCGCATAGCCTGATATTTGGCCACCCAAAAGTCGCAACCATCCTAAAACACCATAGAGGAAGGGCCGCACCCGCGGGTAACCACCAACCCGGATCGATGGCCCAACTACATCCTATTTGAACACCCACCACTGACCTCTGGCCAATCCCTGCCGAACAGGTTTTTTTCGGTCGATGTCTATCAGGTGGACGAAGTCTTCCCGGCGAACACGCTTTATAAAACAAAAAGCCGCGCCGCCCCCTAGGACCGCGCGGCTTCCTTGAATAGTTTAGGCGCGCGCCTCAGCTCAACCCGTCGTCAATCGCCTTGCAGGCATCGACCAGACCCTTAACGGCCTCCACCGACTTGTCGAACATCGCTTGCTCTTCGCTTGAAAGCTGAATGTCGACCACACGCTCGACGCCACCCTTACCGATGACTGTCGGCACACCGACGTACATGCCCTTAAGACCAAGCGCACCGTCCACATAAGCCGCACAGGGCAACAGACGCTTCTGGTCCTTTAAAAAGGCTTCCGCCATTTCAATGGCGCTTGTCGCAGGCGCGTAATAAGCCGAGCCATTGCCCAGAAGGCCCACGATCTCAGCACCGCCATCACGGGTCCGCTGAACAATCGCGTCCAGCTTCTCTTGCGTGGTCCAGCCCATCTTCACCAGATCAGGCAAAGGAATGCCGCCAACGGCCGAATACCGCACCGATGGCACCATCGTGTCACCGTGACCGCCAAGAACAAACGCGGTGACGTCCTTCATCGACACGTCGAACTCAAGACTAAGGAAGTGCCGGAAGCGCGCAGAATCAAGCACACCTGCCATGCCGCAAACTTTATTGTGCGGCAGGCCGGAATATTCGCGCAGCGCCCAAACCATCGCATCAAGCGGGTTGGTGATACAGATCACAAACGCATCCGGCGCATTCGCCTTGATGCCTTCGCCAACCGATTTCATCACTCTAAGGTTAATACCAAGAAGGTCATCGCGGCTCATGCCGGGCTTGCGCGCAACACCGGCCGTAACGATGCAAACGTCTGCACCCGCAATGTCAGCGTAATCCGTGGTGCCCTTCAAAGTGGCGTCAAAGCCCTCTGATGGACCGGCTTCCGAGATATCAAGGGCTTTGCCCTGCGGCGTACCGTCAGCAATATCGAACAAGACGACGTCGCCAAGTTCTTTCATGGCAGCAAGGTGAGCAAGTGTGCCACCGATCTGGCCTGCGCCGATAAGCGCGATCTTTGGTCTGGACATGAGGATGAGTCTCCGATCCGCAGGAATTGATTGCTATTCAGTCGGGGTAGCCACAGTCGCGCCAAGGTGCAAGGCCGAAGCGGGCAGATGTGATCCTTCCCATGCCCCATCCAGCGCGCTATGAGCCGCGCATCCCGTCTGCACGAAAGCCTTTCATGACGCTTGACCTTACCTTCTTCCTGGTTGCGATTCCGGCGGTGATTTTCGCTGGAATTTCAAAAGGAGGCTTCGGCTCGGGTGCGGCATTCGTCGCGGCCCCCCTGTTGGCGCTTATCGTTGATCCGGCACTGGCCGTCGGCCTTATGTTGCCGCTTTTGATGCTGATCGATGCTGCGACACTTAAACCCTATTGGAAGCGGTGGAGCTGGCCGGATGCGCGACTTCTGATCTTAGGAGCCGCCCCGGGTGTTGCCATCGGCGCATTGTTCTGGAGCGCTGCAGACGCAGACGTATTGCGCGTCTTTCTTGGGGTGATCTCGCTGGCGTTCGTCGCGTTCCAACTGGCCCGTGCGCAAAACTGGATCCGTATACCCGACCGTTCCTTCCCCCCCGGCGCGGGGATTTTTGCAGGCGCCGTTGGTGGCTTCACAAGCTTTGTCAGCCATGCAGGCGGCCCGCCTGTTGCTGTCTATCTTCTGGCGCGCGGCATGACGAAAACCACCTATCAGGCGACGACAGTGATCACCTTCTGGGCCGTGAACATCTTCAAGGCCATTCCTTACGCAATATTAGGTATTTTTACGTCGCAAACATTGATCGCCGGGCTTTATCTTGCCCCCGCCGCACTGTTTGGAGCCTGGCTGGGCGTGTGGGCGCACAGTGTAATCCCGGAGCGCCTGTTCTTCATCGTGACCTATGTCCTTTTGACCGCCACCGGCGCAAAGCTGATCTTCGACGCGCTGACCTGACTTGTCGGGCCGCCGGGGCCGGGCGTTTTGGCCAGGACCGCAAGAGCCTCGCCCGAAGCGACACGGCAGGTCGTCCCGTTAGGCAACGCAACAGCGATCGTCCCTGTCCCGGTCTCAACCGACGCGAACACCTCAACCACGCAGCCGCTCTTGTCGCTGCAATGCGGCGAAAGCGCTTGCGGAATGCTGCGCAAAACTGCAGTTTCCGCGCAACTTTATTGCTTGGAGGGTCGAATCATGAGCGCAGCAGCGGCACTTTACCGGTCAGTACTTTACATTCCCGCCTCAAAAGAGCGCGCCCTCGACAAAGCACGTGGCTTGAATTGCGATGCAATCATCTTCGATCTCGAAGACGCCGTAACACCCGAAGAAAAAACCTCCGCCCGTGAAATACTGGCCCGCGAGTTGAAAAACGGCGGCTACGGCCACCGCCAGCGCATCGTCCGCATCAACGCGCTGGACACGGAATGGGGCAGGGACGACGCCCGCGCCGTCGCGAATATGGAATGCGACGCCGTCCTTTTGCCCAAAGTCGACGGCCCCGACGACACCGAAGCCCTCGCCGCGATCACCGGTGGGCTTGCCATCTGGTGCATGCTTGAAACCCCACGTGGCGTCCTGAACGCGCTTTCCATCGCGGACTATGTCACCGTCAAAGGCTTCATCCTCGGCACCAACGACCTCACCAAAGACATTGGGTGCGCCACGGGCAGCGACCGATTGCCGCTGATGACGGCCCTTCAAATCTGCCTGATGGCCGCGCGCGCAGCCGGGATCGTATGCGTCGATGGCGTCTACAACGCTTTCAAAGACGATGCAGGCCTGGAAGCCGAATGCGAACACGGCCGCGCGCTAGGCATGGACGGCAAAACGCTTATCCACCCGGCACAATTGGCCATCGCAAACCGCGTCTTCGCCCCGACGCCTCAACAGATCGACCTCGCTCGCCGTCAGATCGAAGCGTTTGACGCCGCCCGCGTACAAGGCGAAGGTGTCGCCGTGGTGGACGGCAAAATCGTCGAAAACCTGCATATCGAAACCGCGCGCACGGCTCTTGCCCGTGCCGACGCCATCGCCGCACGGACCCTAAAAACATGACCCTTCTTATTACAGGCCTTTTCATCTGGACTGCCGCCCACTTCTTCAAACGCTTCGCTCCCGCACAGCGCGGCGCACTGCAGGAAAAAATGGGAGACGCCTCGAAAGGCATCATCGCCATCCTTCTCGTCGTCTCGATCGTGTTGATGGTCATCGGCTATCGCGGCGCCGAGATGAACTTTCTCTGGGGCCGCTCTGCCGCCACAACCGGGATCAACAACCTCCTGATGCTGGCCGCCGTCGCGCTACTCGGTCTCGGCTCCTCCAAAAGCCGCCTGCGCAAAAAGATGCGCCACCCCATGC
The DNA here is from genome assembly GCA_905479635.1 of uncultured Boseongicola sp. Lineage (GTDB taxonomy): Bacteria > Pseudomonadota > Alphaproteobacteria > Rhodobacterales > Rhodobacteraceae > Boseongicola. Next base: position 6,388 of record CAJQNG010000027.1, read on the forward strand.
TGACCGGCGTTGTGGTCTGGGCCGCCTCGCACCTTCTGGTCAATGGCGACACGGCCTCGATCGTGCTATTCGGTGGCCTCGCAATCTGGGCGCTGGCGCAAATGGTAATCATCAACCGCGCCGTCCCGGATTATACCCCTTACGAGGGCGGATCAGCCGCCGGAGATGTGAAGCTCTTGGTCATCTCGCTGGTGATTTACGGCATTATCGCAGGCATTCACACTTGGCTCGGCTATTTCCCATTCGGCGGCTAATCCCATGAAAACAAACCTCGGGCGCTTCTTCGAGGACTACCGCGTCGGCGAGACCATCGCCCACGCCGTTCCAAGAACGATCACGATGGGTGAGCGCGCCCTGTACCACATGCTGTATCCCGCCCGACACGCGCTTTATTCCTCGGATCAATTCGCACAAAGCTGCGGCCTGCCGTTCAGTCCGTTCGACGATATGGCGGTCTTCCATGTGGTGTTCGGAAAAACCGTTCCTGATATTTCCCTGAACGCCGTGGCCAATCTTGGCTACGCCGAAGGGCGCTGGCTGGCGCCGGTCTGGCCGGGCGACACGCTCCGATCGCAGTCCGAAGTGATCGGCCTGAAACAAAACTCCAACGGCAAAACAGGTGTCGTCTGGGTCCGCACGACCGGCTTCAACCAACGTGACGAAGCGGTCATGAGCTATGTGCGCTGGGTGATGGTCAAAAAGCGCGATGGGGACGCGGATGCGCCCGAAACGGTGCTTCCTGAACTTGCGCCGACGGTTGCGCCCGACACGTTGGTTCTGCCCAAGGGCCTTGATTTCACTGCCTATGACTTTGCGCTGGCCGGCGAACCGCACCGCTGGGGCGACTACGCAATCGGTGAGAAAATCGACCATGTCGACCGCGTGACCATCGAAGAAGCCGAACACATGCTGGCCACGCGGCTTTGGCAAAACACCGCCAAAGTCCACTTCGACGCGACCAACCGCGAAGACGGTAAACGGCTGATCTACGGCGGCCATGTGATTTCCATGGCGCGCGCGCTTAGCTTCAATGGCCTTGCCAACGCACAGATGGTTGTCGCCCTGAATGGCGGCAGTCACGTCGCGCCTTGCTTTGCAGGCGATACAATCGCGGCATGGTCAGAAGTGCTCGACAGAGCCGAAACCCCAGCCCCCGGCGTCGGGGCTATTCGTTTGCGGCTTGTGGCCCACCGCGCTGAAACAGCGCCCTTCATTTTGAAGGGCGCCGATGGCAAATACGCGCCCGGCGTTCTTCTTGACTTGGATATCTGGGCGCTTATCGCGACCTGATCCAAGCCGCCGCCCCAACAGGACAAAACGACATTTGTGCTCGGCGCGCGCCCTGTCGCAGTGCCTCCGGCGGAGGACTTTAGCAAAGGGTGAAATATGTGATCACACCAGATTTTTCTGTGATCACGAATTTGAGAAACTTGCAGGATTTCTGCGCAAATTGCCGCGCTGCGGCTTTGGCACACGTGACATCGGCGATTAATCTGATAACCATCGGCAAAATATGAAACGTGGGAGCCGAAAATGGCTGATGTGAACCGGGGGAAACGTCCCCTGTCTCCGCACTTGACGATCTACCGTCCGCAAATGACGTCCATAACCTCGATCTTTACACGGATCACCGGCAACGCCTTGCTTGTCGCCGCGCTTTTGATTGTCTGGTGGTTTCTTGCCGCAGCGACATCGCCAAACTATTTCGCACTCGCCGATGGCGTTATCACATCGTGGTTCGGCGATCTGGTGATGACATTGTCTGTCTGGGCGCTTTGGTATCACACGCTTGCCGGGGTCCGGCACCTTATCTGGGATGCAGGGTATGGCCTTGAGATCGAAACCGCGGAAAAGATGGGCCTTGCCGTGATCGCTGGGTCGCTGATCCTCACCATCATCACACTTCTGGCTGTCTGAGGGGGAACACGCACATGGATTACATGACCGATCTCAAACGCGCCGTTGGAATGGGGTCTGCCCGCGAAGGCACCAAGCGCCACTGGTCGATGACCAAATCCTCAGTCGCGCTGTTGATCCTGACACCATTCTTCGTCTTCACTTTTGGTCCGATGACGGGCGAGCCACACGACGCGGTTCTGGCCTATTTCCAGCGTCCATTCCCTGCGATCATTGCGGCTCTCATGGTTGTGACGACGTTCATGCACTTCAAGACCGGCGTGCAAATGCTGATCGAGGATTACATGCATGGCCTCGCCCGCGAGATCACCATCATTCTTCTGACCTGCCTCAGCTACGGCGCGGCGGCGACCGGCGTTTTCGCCATCGCTAAAATCGCGCTCTAAGGAATTCACATGGCTGCTTACGAATACGAAACACACGACTACGACTGCATCGTGATCGGCGCTGGTGGTGCCGGGCTACGCGCGACCCTCGGTATGGCCGAACAGGGCCTGCGTACTGCCTGCATCACCAAAGTATTCCCGACACGCTCGCACACCGTTGCCGCGCAGGGTGGCATTGCCGCCAGCTTGGGCAACATGGGGCCCGACAGCTGGCAGTGGCATATGTACGACACCGTCAAAGGCTCGGACTGGCTGGGCGACACGGACGCGATGGAATACCTCGCCCGTGAAGCGCCAAAAGCTGTCTATGAACTTGACCACTATGGCGTGCCCTTCTCGCGCACCGAAGAAGGCAAGATTTACCAGCGCCCCTTCGGTGGCCACACAACCGAATACGGTGAAGGCCCGCCCGTGCAACGCACCTGCGCTGCCGCGGACCGCACGGGTCACGCCATCCTGCACACGCTTTATGGCCAAAGCCTTAAGAACAATGCAGAATTTTATATCGAATACTTCGCAACTGATCTGATCATGGCCGAAGACGGCACCTGTCAGGGCGTCGTCGCTTGGAATCTCGAAGACGGCACGATCCACGTCTTCAACGCCAAGATGACCGTGCTTGCCACGGGCGGCTATGGCCGCGCCTACTTCTCGGCCACATCTGCGCACACCTGCACCGGTGACGGCGGCGGCATGGTCGCGCGTCAAGGTCTGCCGCTTCAGGACATGGAATTCGTCCAGTTCCACCCAACCGGCATCTACGGCGCAGGCTGCCTCATCACCGAAGGCGCGCGCGGCGAAGGCGGCTACCTTACGAACTCCGAAGGCGAACGCTTCATGGAGCGCTACGCTCCGACCTACAAAGACCTCGCCTCGCGCGACGTGGTCAGCCGTTGCATGACAATGGAAATCCGCGAAGGTCGCGGCGTAGGCGCCGATGGCGATCACATCCACCTGAACCTAAGCCACCTGCCGCCCGAAACGCTGGCCCTGCGCCTGCCGGGCATTTCGGAAAGCGCGCGCATCTTTGCCGGGGTGGATCTGAACAAGGAGCCGATCCCGGTTCTGCCGACGGTTCACTACAACATGGGCGGCATTCCGACGAACTACTGGGGCGAAGTGCTAAACCCGACGGCCGACAATCCCGACCGCATCACGCCGGGCCTCATGGCTGTTGGCGAAGCCGGCTGCGCATCAGTGCACGGCGCAAACCGCTTGGGCTCGAACAGCCTCATCGACCTGGTGGTCTTCGGCCGTGCCGCTGCCATAAAGGCCGGCCAGGTTGTCGATCCGGACACCAGCAACCCAACGCTCAACCAGGCAAGCGTCGACGCCGCCCTTGAACGCTTCGATGGTCTACGCCACGCGGACGGCGCCACGCCGACGGCAGAGCTGCGCCTTGAGATGCAAAAGACCATGCAAGCCGACGCCGCCGTCTTCCGCACCGATAAAACCCTCGCCGAAGGTGTTGAGAAAATGTACGATGTCGCAGGCAAATTAGCCGACATCAAAGTGACCGACCGCTCGCTGATCTGGAACTCGGACCTGATGGAAACTCTGGAGCTGTCGAACCTCCTGCCGAACGCTTTGGCCACCGTCGTCAGCGCTGAAGCCCGCAAAGAAAGCCGGGGCGCTCATGCTCACGAAGACTATCCAGATCGCGACGACAAAGTATGGCGCAAGCACACGCTCGCGCGGGTGAACGGCAAGGTCGAGCTCGATTACCGCCCTGTGCATCTCGACCCGCTCACCACCGAAGCGGAAGGCGGCATCGACCTCAAAAAGATCGCCCCTAAGGCGCGCTTATATTGATCCGCACGCTCCTCATATCGCTCACTCTGGCTGTCACCCTTGCCGCCTGTGGCCCCATTTCCCCGGAACTGGCGGCCAAGCAATGCGAGGAACAGGCACGCAGTGCCGCTGGCCCCACCGGTCAGATCGGCATCGGCGTCAATAGTGATGGCCGCGTGACAAACAGCATTGAAATTGGCATCTCGTCTGACTTCCTTATCGGAAAAGACCCGCAGCAAGTCTACGAAAGCTGCGTGCGCCGTAAAACTGGCGAAGCCCCCATTCGCCCGCTGGAGCTTTGATGAAACGCCTCGTCCTTTTCGCCACGCTCGCCCTCGCTGCTTGCTCGTCCGCGCAGCAGGACTTTCTTGCACGCGACGCCGCCAAACAGGCTGTGCGTCCCGTGCTGGCCGAACGCTTCCCCGGTATCCCGTTGGAACCGGCCTCGGATTGCATCATCGACAATGCAACGGCACAGGAAATCTTCGCCCTTGCCGCCGACAGCGTCACCGGCCCGACTGCCTCAACCGCCGAGATCGTCACCCGTATCGTCTCGCGCCCCGAAACCATTCAATGCCTAGCGACCGAAGGACTACCCGTCCTTCTGGATCGTCTTTAAAGGAGAGACACAATGGTCCAACTGACCCTCCCCAAGAACTCGACCATCCGCACAGGCAAGACCTGGCCCAAGCCCGAAGGTGCCACCAACTTGCGCAAAGTGCAGGTCTATCGCTGGAACCCTGATGACGGTCAAAACCCAAGCGTCGACACCTACCACGTCGACATGGATACCTGCGGCCCGATGGTTCTGGACGCGCTCATCAAGATCAAGAACGAGATCGACCCGACCCTGACCTTCCGCCGCTCGTGCCGCGAGGGCATCTGCGGGTCCTGCGCGATGAACATCGACGGCATCAACACGCTTGCCTGCATCTACGGCATGGACGAAGTGAAGGCCGACATCAAAATCTACCCGCTGCCGCACATGCCGGTGATCAAGGACCTGATCCCTGACCTCACACACTTCTACGCACAGCACGCCTCGATCATGCCGTGGCTCGAAACCAAAACGAACCGCCCGCAAAAAGAGTGGCGCCAGTCGATTGATGACCGCGAAAAACTCGATGGTCTGTATGAATGCGTCATGTGCGCCTGCTGTTCGACGTCCTGCCCAAGCTACTGGTGGAACGGCGACCGCTACCTCGGCCCAGCCGCCTTGTTGCACGCCTACCGCTGGATCATCGACAGCCGCGACGAGGCCACAGGCGAGCGTCTCGACGAATTGGAAGACCCGTTCAAGCTGTATCGCTGCCACACAATCATGAACTGCGCCAAAACCTGCCCCAAGGGTCTGAACCCGGCCAAAGCCATTGCGGAGATCAAGAAAATGATGGTCGAACGGGTCGTCTGAACGCCAAGTCGCGTGAGGCAAAGGAGCTTTTCAATTGCCCATCCTCCTCCTCACCCTCCTTTTCGGCACGCTCGCCTACCTCTTGTGGAAGCGCACGGCCACCACGCTGACCCGAAACTGCCGTTGGCGAGAAGACCGCGCGGCGGGCGAATGGGCATGCAGTTACTGCAACGCCCGCCTTAAAGCCGACCGATCCCCAACCACCTGCGAAAACCCAGATCGTTAAGCCTGCGCATCAACGCCAGGCCTGAACTCTTTGTTTATCGGACCAAAGGCCTGCACTGATGCCATGCCGAGGTTACACGGCCGTGATAGAAAAAACCGTACTTCCACACAAATCCATCGACGTACTGGCGAACTGGGGCACCTTTGCGCCGACGCCCCGCAACGTGCCGCAAAGTCGTGCACGCCCCTCCGCACTCCCTGCACAAGCGGTCCTGAACCACGCCAGACAACCTGCAATCGACTTTGCCAAGACTGTCCCCATCACCTAAAAACAAGGGACAAACCATGTTTCGATCTGCAGGCTTCCGCTTCATCGCCGTTGGGCTTCTCGCACTGTTAATGTTCATACCTCTTAACCTCGTCTCCTCGATCATCGACGACCGCGCCACCTACGCTCGCCAAACCGTCACCGATATCAGTCTCGAATGGGGGGGCGCCCAACAAATTAGTGGCCCCGTTCTGATCATCCCCGTCACCGAAGACGTCACCTACGACCGCCGCCGCGAAGCCGTTGACGGCTCCACCGGCCTCACCCTTCAGGACGAGAACGGCAAACCGATTTTCGAGCGTTTCGAGGAAACCGTGACCGAAACGCGGCCCCCCGTTCACCTCTTCGCAGACACCCTCGACATCACCGTTGACACCACGTCCGAAAGGCGAAACCGCGGCATTTTCGACGTGCCAGTCTACACCGCACAGGTCGAAATCGCCTTCGATTTTAACGCTCTATCTGCAACCGACGCACTTGGTGGGAAAGAAACCCTTCACTGGAAAGACGCGCGCATTGACGTCTACCTCACATCCAACCGGGCGCTACGCGGCGAAGCGCAACTCACTTCCGACGGCGCCGCCATGACGCTAGAACCCATCGCCGCCGTCAACCGAAAATCTGGTGGCGGAATTACCGCAACTCCGGGTGATCCGCGCGGGTCCGGACCCTACCGGCTGACCCTGAAACTGAACGGAGCGCAACACATCGCTGCCACTGCCACAGGCCGCACCAGCCACCTCGCGATTACCAGCGATTGGCCCGACCCAAGCTTCTTCGGAAGTTTCCTCCCTGACGCGCGAAGCGTTAACGAAGATGGCTTCACAGCCACATGGAGCGTCCCGCATCTGGCCCGCCCCCTTCCGCAGCTAAGCCGCGAACCGCTCGACCCGACTGCGCGGTCCATCGCATCAATGGGCGTGCGGTTTATCACCCCGAACGACTTCTACCAAAAGGCCTACCGCTCCGCCCGTTATGGCATCCTTTTCATCGGCTTAACCTTCCTCACGGTCTTGCTTCTCGACCGTGTCGGCGCGAAGCCCGCGCATCCCGTTCAGTACTTGATGATTGGCCTGGCGCAGTCCGTTTTCGTCCTGCTCATGGCATCTTTCGCCGAGCAAATCGGCTTCGCAGCCGCCTACCTTCTCGCGGCATCAGCCACGATCGGTCTGCTAACCCTATTTGGAGCCACAGCGCTTAAACTCGCCAAACGCACCACAACGCTCGCCGCGATGTTAATCATCGTTTACGCCGTCCTCTATCTGATCCTGCAAAGCGCAGATTATGCCCTCCTTGCAGGTTCCACATTGGCCTTTCTCGCTCTTGCCGGAACGATGTGGCTGACCCGTGATGAAGACTGGCACGGCCCCGACCGTGAACCCCGTAAATGGTTTCTCAAAAAGGCAGAAAAAGACGCGCCCTCCACCTCTTAATCGTCTTTGTGAAATCCAAAACTCGTTGCCCGGTCATATCTCGGGTGACGAGTTTCTGTGGATATAGAATATTTCAAGCCACTGATTAAAAATGCTTTTCACTAAGCCGGCCGGCGATATCTCATAGACAAACTCGTCAGGCATAGCCCAGGGGCTCGATGTCACGCAAAGGCAGCTTCCAAAGCAATCTCAACCATGTCCCCAAAGCTTTTCTCACGCTGGTCGCTTGGCAAGGCTTCCCCGGTAATCAGGTGGTCCGACACGGTCAGGACAGCCAAGGCCCGGCGTCCATAGCGTGCCGCCAGAGTGTAAAGTTCAGCGGCCTCCATTTCGACGCCAAGAATGCCGTGCCGCATCATTTGCTCATTCAGATCTGGCCGCTCGTCATAGAAAGTATCCGACGAATAAATCCCTCCGACATGCGTGGAAACGCCTTTGGTTTTGGCAGCATCAGCGGCTGCGCGCAGAAGGCCGTAGTCGGCACAAGGCGCGAACTGAAACTCTTTGAAGATACCCCGCGACGGTGTTGAAAGCGACGATGCTGTCATCGCCAATATAACATCGCGTACCTTAACCCCGTCCTGCATTCCGCCGCACGACCCGATCCGGATCAGCGTTTGCACGCCGTAATCCCTGATCAATTCGGTCGCGTAAATTGACAGACTTGGCATTCCCATTCCGGAACCGTGAATGGTCACCGGATTGCCGCGCCACGTGCCCGTGAACCCAAGCATGCCACGGACTTCGTTGACCAGACGTGCGTTGTCCAGAAATGCGTCGGCGGCCCATTTCGCACGATACGGGTCTCCAGGCAGCAACACGGTTTCAGCAATATCGCCTTCTTTGGCACCAATGTGAATCGTCATGTCAGGACCCCTCTCGTGAATGATATCATGGCTTTTAAAGTGCTACTTCGGAAACGGAAGGTTGCCAATGGTCCGCTGCTTTGTCGTAAGCCTTGTGTTTATACTCGGCACCAGTTCTGCATCCGCTGACCCAGAGGCCGATCTTGCCCGATCCGTCTTGGGCAACCTCCAGGCCCAGTCATTTCGCGACAATGTCGAATAGTGCGGCGATCTCGAGTTTGACGGAGGCGGCAGTTTGGTTGCGACCCCGGCCGCAAAAGGCGGTCCCGACTGGTGCGAGATCGACACGCCAGAAGGCATTGAAATCGACGCACCCTACCACTCGCACCCGGAATATGACGCAAACGCGTGGTCGGAGGTTGCGAGCCGGGAAGATATGGAGACGCACGAAGATCAGGGGATTGATGGCTGTGTCAGCACGGCGGGCGGGCGGTTGTGGTATATCGACACCGAAGACATGATTGCGACCCAGATTTGAGGCATTTGTTGCCTGCCGCTCGATCCGAGATTTCAACCGCCCCCCCGAAGGCAATATCCGACAAAGCAACAGCCGCGACGAGCCTGTTCAGAAGATCAACAGTTAACCTTGATCAACGGGTCGCTTCCTCAGTGGCAACACCTGCCGGGTCAGCAAGTGCCACGATGTCAAACATAATCCGGTTAAGGTCGAAATCCTTCGGCGTATAAACCCGGGCTACCCCCATCGTGCGCAGCCGTTCCGCGTCAACGTCGGGAATAATCCCGCCGACGACGACCGGCGTTTGACCCAGTCCGGCGCCCCGCAGTTCACTCAACAGCTCCTCAATCAACGGCATATGACTGCCGGAAAGAATTGACAATCCAATGACATGCGCACCTTGCTTTTTGGCAGCGGCGACAATTTCAGGCGGCGTCAGGCGAATACCTTCATATGTGATGTCCATGCCTGCATCGCGCGCGCGCGTCGCAATTTGCTCGGCCCCATTCGAGTGTCCGTCAAGACCCGGCTTGCCCACAAGAAACTTCAGCCGCTCTCCAAGCTTGGCTGAAACCGCGTCCACTTCAGCGCGCAACTCATCAAGACCTTCCGTCTTGTTCGACGGCGCCTGCGACACCCCGGTCGGCGCACGGTACTGTCCGAAAACACCGCGGACGATATCGCCCCATTCGCCCGTTGTAACACCCGCTTTCGCCGCAGCGACCGATGCTGGCATGATGTTGGTCCCATCCCGAGCGGCTGCTTCCAAATCCGCGAGGGCTGCGCGAACCGCGTCTTGGTCACGCGCTGCGCGCCAGGCTTCAAGCCGCGCAATCTGATCCGCCTCGGCCTTTGGGTCAGCGAGCATGATGGCCTCCGGGCCGCTGGTTAACGGCGAAGGCTCCCCGGATTCATACTTGTTAACGCCGACAACAATGGTCTCACCACGCTCAATACGCTGAATACGGTCAGCGTTTGCTTCGACCAGACGCATCTTCATATGTTCGATCGCTTCGACCGCGCCGCCCATCGCATCAATATGTGCAAGCTCGGCGCGCGCCCCTGCTTTCAGGGCCTCAACCTTCGATGCAATCACCCGATTGCCGTCGAACAGATCGCCGTATTCCAGAAGGTCGGTTTCAAATGCCAGAATTTGCTGCATCCGCAAGGACCACTGCTGATCCCAGGGCCGTGGCAGGCCAAGCGCCTCGTTCCAGGCGGGAAGCTGAACTGCCCGCGCGCGCGCATTCTTTGACAAGGTCACAGCCAACATTTCCAATAGGATACGGTAAACGTTGTTTTCGGGCTGCTGTTCGGTAAGCCCCAGAGAATTCACCTGTACTCCGTACCGAAAACGTCGAAACTTCTCCTCTTCGACCCCATAGCGTTCCCGACAAATCTCGTCCCAAAGCTCGGCGAATGCGCGCATTTTACATAGCTCCGTGACAAACCGGATACCGGCATTCACGAAGAAACTGATACGGCCAACCATTGCGGGAAAATGCTCAGGCGGAACCTTTTTCTTCAGGTCGTCCAGAACGGCCTGCGCCGTCGCCAACGCATAGGCGAGCTCTTGTTGCGGCGTCGCTCCGGCTTCTTGCAAATGGTAGGAACACACGTTCATCGGGTTCCATTTTGGAAGATGTTCTCGCGTCCAGGCAGCAACGTCGGTAATCATTCTTAACGACGGGTGCGGTGGGCAAACATAGGTCCCGCGTGAAAGGTATTCCTTAATAATGTCGTTTTGCACGGTCCCCTGAAGCTTCGAGACATCGGCGCCCTGTTCTTCTGCCGCGGCCACATAGAGCGCCAAAAGCCAAGGTGCAGTGGCATTGATGGTCATCGACGTATTCATCTGATCCAATGGGATTGCGTCAAAAAGTGCGCGCATATCGCCTAGATGCGCAACCGGCACGCCAACTTTTCCGACCTCGCCCCGCGCCAAGCGGTGATCGCTGTCGTAGCCCGTTTGCGTGGGCAGATCGAACGCGACAGACAGGCCGGTCTGACCCTTCGCAAGGTTACCGCGATACAGCGCGTTAGACGCCTTTGCGGTCGAATGTCCGGCATATGTGCGAAACAACCAGGGATCATCGGCACTCTTTCGAGCGGTTTCATTCTGCACTTGCGACATGCGCGCATCCCTCCAAGCTCGTCTGAAATAATCTTTCGCCAAGAGGTGATTTAAAGTCATTTTGTATCTCTGTCAATTCGCTGCGGCGCGGCATGACGGGATTGTCCTTCGCAGCGCAGGCTGTCACTGTCTGGGCATGACACAATCGGTCACCTTGCCGCTTTGGCTTCTCGTCCTTGTTCTGGTGTTCGCGGCTGTGACTGCGTCCACTCATCTGCTGTTTCCATCGGTGCGTTGGTATTTCCGCCGCCGCGCCGAGCGGTTCGTTGGCGAACTGAACAAGCGCCTCGAACGCCCGATACAACCCTTCAAACTCCTGCGTCGCCAAGACATGATCCAGCGAGTCATCTATGACCCCGAAGTCGTGCGCGCTGTCACCGAATACGCCAAAAGCGAAGGTGTCCGCGAGGACGTCGCCTTTGAGAAAGCGCACCGATACGCCCGCGAGATCGTCCCGTCGTTTAGCGCCACGGCCTATTTCCGTATTGCAATTCGCGGGACCCGTTGGCTGTCGCACAAGCTATTCGATGTGCGACTGCACCGTGTCGACGACGAGGCTCTTTCAGCAGTCGATCATAACGCCACACTGGTTTTCGTGATCAACCATCGCTCAAACTTTGACTACGTGCTGGTGACCTATCTTGCGGGCGACAAGTCGGCTCTTAGCTACGCGGCGGGGGACTGGGCGCATGTCTGGCCATTAAGCCGGATCGTGCGGGCCATGGGGGCTTATTTTATCCGGCGTCGATCCCACACGGAATTGTACCGCAAGGTTCTGGCATCTTACGTGAAAAAGGCGACCGAAGCTGGCGTCACTCAAGCGGTGTTCCCCGAAGGCGGGCTAAGCCGGAACGGGCTGGTTGGCCCCCCCAAATTAGGCATCCTCAGCTACATCGTACAGGGCTGGCGATCCGATGGTCCTGACGTTGTGTTTGTCCCTGTTTCGCTGAACTATGATCGCGTTGTCGAGGACCGTATTCTTGTGGCTGCCGGCCGGTCCGGAACGCGTCGCTTTAGGGCTTCGGCGCCTGAAGGCGTGCAATTTACGCTGCGATATATCTGGCGTCGACTCCGAGGGCTTGAATCCCGGTTCGGCGTTGCCGGCGTAACTTTCGGCAGGCCAATATCGCTTAGTGAACTCGCGGCTGGAGCGCCGCAAACCGCAGATCTCGTCCATCTTCTCGGCGAGCGATTGAAAGAGGATATTCGCACGTCCGTGCCAGTCGTGACGGTGCCACTGATTATGACAGCTTTGTTCAAGCGCGACGGTCGCGCAACGATGCAAGACATCAGCGCAGAGATCGAGAAATTGCGTGCGGCCTTTGTTGGAACGCCTCCAGATTTCGCAGCGCCCGAGGGCGACAACGAGGCTCTTGCAGGTGTTCTTGAGGGCTTGGTCGTACGTCATATCCTGTCTCGCGAAGATGAGATTTACAGGATTGTCGCCACCGACTTGGCGATCTTTTATGCCAATTCCATTCGACAATACCTTGCTGCAGATGCAGCCATTGCGATCCCGGCTTTTTCAACCGAGAGCAATTCCCTTAAGACATAAAATTACAAAAACCATAAAAAATCGTTTGCATAATTACTTTATGGGCGCTAATTCCACCAGAGGCGCAACGCGATTCTGCGGTGCAGCGTGATAGTGTTAAGGAGCCGACAGATGGCGTTGGACGCGAAGGCAGCAACAGTCACCCAGACATCCCCGATCAAGGCTCTCTATGCCGTGGGCGAAATGCCACCGATGGGCCATGTTCCGGCACAGATGCATGCTTGGGCGATCCGCCGCGAACGTCACGGCGATCCTGACACCGCCATGCAGGTCGAAGTCGTAGACACGCCAGAAATTGACAGCAATGAAGTGCTCGTTTTGGTGATGGCCGCTGGCGTTAACTACAATGGTGTTTGGGCGGCCCTCGGACAGCCGATCAGCCCGTTTGACGGCCATAATCAGTCCTATCATATCGCAGGCTCGGATGCCTCGGGCATCGTCTGGGCGGTTGGTGATAAGGTAAAGCGTTGGAAGGTCGGCGACGAAGTCGTGATCCACTGCAACCAGGATGATGGCGACGACGAAGAATGCAACGGCGGCGATCCGATGTTCTCAAACTCGCAACGCATTTGGGGTTACGAGACGCCGGACGGGTCATTCTCTCAGTTTACACGCGTGCAAGCGCAGCAGTTGATGGAGCGCCCCAAGCACCTCACTTGGGAAGAAAGCGCCTGCTACACGCTAACCTTGGCAACGGCGTACCGGATGCTGTTTGGACACGAGCCTCACGACCTGAAACCGGGCCAGAATGTTCTGGTTTGGGGCGCGTCTGGCGGTCTTGGGTCTTACGCGATCCAGCTGATCAATACGGCGGGCGCCAACGCAATCGGCGTGATCTCGGATGAAGACAAACGCGATTTTGTCATGAGCCTTGGGGCCAAGGGCGTTTTGAACCGTCGTGACTTCAAATGTTGGGGGCAATTGCCCACCGTTAACACGCCGGAATATGCGGAGTGGTTCCAGGAAGCGCGCAAGTTCGGTAAGGCAATCTGGGAAATCACCGGCAAAGGCAACAACGTCGATATGGTGTTCGAACATCCCGGCGAAGCTACGTTCCCGGTATCCACATTCGTGGTTAAGAAGGGCGGAATGGTTGTGATCTGCGCCGGGACATCCGGGTTCAATTGCACCTTTGACGTTCGCTATATGTGGATGCATCAAAAGCGTCTTCAGGGCAGCCACTTTGCCCACCTGAAGCAGGCAAGTGCTGCCAACAAGCTGATGGTCGAGCGGCGCCTGGATCCTTGCATGTCGGAGGTCTTTACTTGGGCGGATTTGCCCGCAGCGCACATGAAGATGCTGCGCAACGAACACAAGCCCGGCAACATGGCCGTTCTCGTCCAATCCCCGCGTACGGGACTGCGAACATTGGAAGACACTTTGGACACCGACGTTTTCATATAAGAAGTAGGCTGTATTAGTGCTGCATGACTCTTTGAAAAAGAGAGTCGAAGATGGCGAACGACTGGAGAATAGATGTCTTAGCGGATCTGGTGACCTTTGCGGAAAAGAACAATCTGCCGGCCCTTGATCGGCAATTGATCCTGGCGAAATAGGGGCCACAGATAGATCCAGACGCGAACCACGGTATGTTGCTTCACTCGGCGAGACTGGGTATTGGACATGTTGGACTCCTACTATCGAGCAACTGCAGAAGGTCGAAACGCTTGGGGAGTTGAAC
>CAJQNG010000028.1 GCA_905479635.1 uncultured Boseongicola sp.
GATTGCTGTTGCCATAGGCGGGATCGCGATCATGGTTGCCGATAAGTCCGGCAGCGTCGTCCTGAGAGGCAGCCTTGCCGCGCTTGGGTCGGCATTTGGCTTCGCCGTCTTCACCGTTGCTTTGCGATGGGGGCGGACGGGCGAAATGCTCCCATCGGTATTCCTGTCCGGACTGTTCGCCATCCTCGTCACATTTGGGATATGCCAATTCTCGGGGCTGTCCGTTGCTCTCAGCTTGCACGATGGCACTATATCCATGGGCATGGGGGTTTTTCAGGTGGGTGCGGGACTGATCCTCTACACACTGGGATCCCGCAGTCTCCCAGCTGCAGAGCTTGCCCTGCTATCGCTGGCCGAGGTCCTGCTTGGCCCGGTTTGGGTCTGGCTCTTCCTTGGTGAAACAGCGAGCCTCAATACGCTGATCGGCGGTGCCGTGCTGCTTGCGGCAATCACAGGAAATGCAGTGTCAGGCAAGCGTCGTAAGCCTCCGCCAATCACCGCACCTTAAGGATGCTGTAGTCGGCCCAAAGCCGCCGCTCGTCGGTCGTTCCAACGCCGCGCTGCAGCTTTCGCTTTGCGGCCATTCGTGCATCGCGCAGCATTTTCGGTGGGAGAAGGACCGCAGAGCGGGACAAGTCCGCGCTTCGCTGCGCACGCGTAAAAGGTTGTGGTCGGTAAAACGACCTCGTTCTTCAGTTTTCTGGCACATTGGCTTTTCTAAAACCTTCCGCGAAGGCCATTCTGTAGGCTGGGTCCTGAATGGACGCTGAGTTTAGCAAGTCCTCCACCGTAGCTTCACGTCCGAGTGCCTCGTATTCCATCGCCATCCACTCGGCTTCGTCTGTGTCCCCCAACTGCCCATAGGTCGCGATCAGAAAGCGATAGGGATACGGGGCTGATGGGTTCCTGTCGCGGGCTCGAACAAGATGGGCTTCAGCCTTTTCGTAGTTTTCCAGAAAATAATTCGCCATGCCTTCGGCAAGGTCATACCAGTATGGCGGCAGCGGGTTGCGTTCGAAGGCTTCCAAGATCAACGGCAGAGCTTCGTCTGC
Organism: uncultured Boseongicola sp.; assembly: GCA_905479635.1. Lineage (GTDB taxonomy): Bacteria > Pseudomonadota > Alphaproteobacteria > Rhodobacterales > Rhodobacteraceae > Boseongicola. Next base: position 1,053 of record CAJQNG010000028.1, read on the forward strand.
GCGTCCATTGAAAATGTGAATGTTGGCGAGGAAGACATAGGCATCGTCATAGTTGGGATCGAGTTGAATTGCGGTTCTGTAAGCGTTGATCGCACGTGTTTCATCTGGCGCAAAACTGCGGGTGTAAAGGCGACCAAGCGAGAAGTGAGCAAATGGCAGTTCCGGATCAAGCACAATAGCCCGTTCAGCGTGGTAGAACGCTGCATCGATGTTTCCTTCCCGGTCTCTGGTCCAGTTATTCTCAACCCGGAAGCTGTAGACTTGCGCCAGATGAGCGTGGGGAAGCGCGTAGTCAGGGTCGATCCGGATCGCCTCTTTCAAGGCGGCCTCAGCTTTCAGGTTGGTCTCGCTGGTATAAAGGTTTTCGAGTTCGCGACCGCGAAGATAGGCATCATGTGCTTCGATATTGTTTGTTCCCCGCACATCGAGACGGGCACGCTCCGCACCGGAAAGCCGCACCGACAGCGTCCGTAGCAATTCGTGGGCGACCTCATCCTGAAAGGTCAACACATCTTCAGGTGTTCCTTCGAAACGCTTGGCCCACAGATTTGCCCCCGTTTCGCCGTCGACCAAGGCAACCGAAAGGCGAAGGCTATTGCTGATGCGCCGCACGCTGCCCTCCACGATGACATCTGCGCGAAGTATGTCCGCCATTTCCCGAACACTCGTCGTTGACGCATCCAGCGAGAAACTGGCGCCACGCGAGACAACGCGAATATCGGAGAGCCCAGACAGATCGACAATCAGATCCTCAGCGAGACCATTTGAGAAGTATGCCTGTCCCAGATCGCCGCTCATGTTTTGGAATGGCATTACCGCAACGGTCGTCCGGTGGGGCGATGGGCTGGGTTCCTTGGACCAGAACAGGCCGCCAAGCAAAGCAAGGATGAACGCGGCCAACAGTCCGGTCAGAAGCAGAAAGCGGCGCAACGGGGGAGAGCCCGGCTTCGGAGGTTTCGCGTCGGACATGTGAAAAACGAGGCGGTAGCCCTTCTTTGGAATGGTCCTGAGTTCCACGCCGCCGACGTCTCGAAAAGCCTTCCGAATCTCCGATATACACTGAACTACGCTGTCTTCGGTAACGTGAGTGTCTGGCCAAACGTGGTTCAGCAAGTCGGCCTTGGACACCAACGACCCTTCGCGCTCTACCAGAACTGTTAGGACCCTGGCAGTTTGGGGGCGGAGATTGCTGCGATCTCCATGAACGCTCAGTTCTCCCGAATCTGGATCGAAAACTGCATCGCCAATCTGAACCTGATCTACGGTCTTCGTCATTTCTTCGCCACTTCTTCGGTAGTCTTTCGGGACTTTCTGCACATGTCCGGCTTAGTTTAACGGCGCATAGCGGCTAAGCAAACCATGCATCGCTGCAACGAACAAAGGAAGAAGGGAGAGAAAGCATGTCGAAGCTGATCCTAATGAGCACCGCCTTTGCGGTGGTTGCGACCGTGGCGGGGGCAGGTGAACGAGTAACCTACACAGTCGGGGACGCCCAATTTGATGGCTACGTGGCGCAAGCAGAAAACCCACGTGGGACTATCGTGATTCTGCCCACATGGAATGGTCTGAGTGACTATGAAATGGACAGAGCCCAGATGCTGGCCGACTTGGGTTTCACGACTTTCGCTGCCGACCTCTACCCTGCCGGACAGCAGCCTAAGACAATGGAGGCGCGACAGACCGGGCTTCAGGCCGTGACCTCTGACCAGGAGAGGATGCACGAAATTCTCACCGCAGCCATCAATGAGGCCCGAAAGCATGGGGCTGAACCTTTGCTGGTCATGGGCTACTCCATGGGCGCTTTGGTGGCGATGGAACTGGCCTGGTCCGGGCTCGGGAACGAACTGGAGGTTGATGCCTACGCGATCTTCTCTGGCCGCGTTTCGGTAGGTCAGGGCCGGATATTGCCGGATGGTGTCGCACCATTTTTTGTCGCCATTGGAGACTCTGACGAGCGAGTTCCGGTATCCACCCTTGTTAATTTCACAGACGATGTCGATCTCGCTGGCGGAAGTCTGACTGCGCACACATATGCGGGTGCCGGGCACCTTTTCTCAGCTTTTGGATTTCCCAACTATAATGAAGGAGCCGATCAGCAGAGCTGGGAGGACTATTCCGCGTTCCTTGACGATTTCTCTGAGTAATGTTGACAGGTTATGGCCCAGCTTCTGGCAGGGCTGTGACCTTGTCGAGAAACCCTGTTCAATTGTAGATAGCAGACGGTGCTGCCAGACGAATTCGAACCAGTCTCCGAACGGACAGTGACGCTGCCTCTTATTTTGCGCAGAGGCCACGCCACTCGGCAAGAGCGGCGGCGCGGTTGAGCTTGAAATTGGGTCGACTTGAGAGGCTGCATTCCTGATTAAAGTGATTGTAGACTGAGGCGTGAACGGAGGCGAATTTCTGCAGACTTCGCATTCGTCTGAAACGGAGCATCACCCTCTCTCGTCGTCGAAACGGCAGATGTGAATTCTCTGCCCTATTGTTCAGCCAGCGGCCGGTTTCCTGCCTGTCTCAGCGCCAATCTCCTTTAACGCAGCTCCGTACGAGCGCAGCCGGTCCGTAACGATGACCTCTGGCCGACCATGCTTGCGCATTGCTTTCTTTAAGAATTTCAGCGCAGCCCTCTTATCTCGTGTCTTCGTCACAAAGCTTTCCAGGACTTCGCCTTCATGATCGACGGCTCGCCAAGGGTAATGTCGCTCACCGTTGATTTTCACGAACATCTCGTTCAGATGCCACCGCCACCGGCTGGATTTCATTCCGGAAGTACGCCGTTTTCGGATCTCCGCGGCAAAAATCGGACCGAACCGATGCCACCAATATCTCACAGATTCATGACTGATATCGATGCCGCGTTCGTGGAGAAAATCTTCCACATTGCGAAGTGACAAAGGGAAACGGACGTACAAAATCACCGCCAATCGGATAATCTCACGGCTCGTTTTGAAATAGCGGAATGGATCGGGTTTGATCATAACGAGACGCTACAAATACGCCCTGCCCGCCTCAAGTCGGTTTTGTCTAGCAGTGCCTCGGATCACGATCACTCACCCTTGCCCTGGACCGGGATGCGCTTGCGAACCGTCTCGGCGTCCCGCCAGGTGTTCTCGCATCGGACCTTCATCATCTCACTGCAGAGGTTCGCCTCCGCCGGCGCAGTGTCGGAGCAAAGTTAATTTTCGGGGGTCGCACATCGCCTCCTGATCCTGTGCTTCTTCGCACGCTGGACGCTGCACGTCGTTGGACCAAATCCTTGTCCGCC
>CAJQNG010000029.1 GCA_905479635.1 uncultured Boseongicola sp.
TTGATGGGATCATAAGGCCATAGGTGTCGCCTTTGGTCAGGGCTTTGCCCATATCGATCATCTCGTCCCATGTCGTTGGCGGAGCTTCGGGATCAAGGCCAGCGGCGCGGAACATGTCTTTGTTATAGTAGGCCACAATCGTGGACCGCTGGAACGGGATACCCCATGTCTGCCCTTCGATCAGCCCGTTGGCCATCAGTGCAGGGTAAAAGTTGCCCAGCCATTCCTTGTCGGCGTCTGTTGTTGCAACCTCTTCGAACGGAATGATCAAGTCCTGTTCGATCAGGTCATAAGCATCGATGGAAAACATCACCGCAAGCTGCGCAGGCTCACCAGATGCAAGTGCGGAAAGCGCACGTACCCGTGTGTCATCATAGTTGCCCGAATAGATTGCGTTCACCTTGATGTCAGGGTTTGCGGCTTCAAAGTCTGCGACGATGCCGTCGACCACTTCGGTCAATGCACCACCGACGGCAATCGGATAATACATGGTCAGTTCGGTTTCAGCGCTTGCTGGCGCGGCAAGACCAACTGCCATAGCCGTCGCCAGCCCCAATCCGGTTGTTGAAAATAGTTTCATCTCTCTCTCCCTTGGTTTTCGTTCATTGTAGTGTCGGCAGGTGGTTTTCACCCAGCCAGTCGTTGGCCCGCAGCGTCAAAGACGTGCAGATTTTCGTCGTGAAAGGTAATGTCAATCTCGTTGCCTTCGGCCATCATCGAAAGACCCGGTTTAAGCACACAAAGCCCCGCAGCGCCTGCGTGATCCAATCCAATCAGTGTCTCCGCGCCCAGAAATTCACTTTCATTGACAGTGCAGCGCATCCGTCCTTCGCCCTTTGGCACAATCTGGATGTTCTCGGCTCTGATCCCGATTGTCTTGTCGTCGCCAAACCCGTCCAAAACGGACGACTGCAGCAATGCCATCGGCGGCGCGCCGACAAACTCGGCGACAAAGGTGTTGTTGGGCCTGCTGTACAAGTCCTCGGGCGAACCAACCTGCTGGATATGCCCGTCCTTCATCAGCACAACCGTGTCGGCCATGCTCATCGCTTCTGTCTGGTCGTGGGTCACATAGACGACCGTGATGCCCAGATCGCGTTGCAATTTCTTGATGTCCTTGCGCACGGCGTTGCGCAGCTTGGCATCAAGATTGGACAGCGGTTCATCCATCAGGCACAGGCGTTGCCCCGCCACGATGGCGCGGGCCAGGGCGACACGCTGGCGCTGACCACCCGACAATTCGCCGGGCTTGCGATCTTCAAGACCGAGCAGGCCGGTGATTTCCAAAGCGCGGTGCAGTTTTTCCAGCCGCTCTTTCTTTGCGACGCGCCGGACCTTGAGGCCAAACATGACATTTTCGGCAACCGACAGATGCGGAAAAAGCGCGTAGGACTGGAACACCATCGACAGGTTTCGGTCCGATGCCGCACTTGTCGTCACGTCCTTGCCGTCGATCAGAATCTTACCCTCGTCGGGCAATTCCAGCCCCGCCAACAGGCGCAGCGTGGTAGATTTCCCGCACCCAGACGGGCCCAGAAGTGCGGTGAAGCTGCCCTCGGGAATATCCAGCTTGATGCCTTCAACGCCCAATTGGCCGTTCCAACGCTTTGCCACGCCGTCGAGCTTCACAAACGGTGTTGTTGTCATGTTGCATGTCCTTCAGCCACAAGCAGGCGATCTTTGATGGTGTCCAGCAAAGGCGCAAACTGCGCCCCCGGCCGTCGGTCGATGATGATCCGGTCCATGTCCGCAATATTGCCGCCCAATGCAGGGGCTTGACGCCCGAACTTTGACCCGTCGATGACCAGAAGAGATTGTTTGGCATTCTCACAAATCTTTTGTGTCGCGCTTACTTCGGTTGTGTGAAATTCCAGCAACCCGCCGTCTTCCGCGATCCCGGCAGCACCAAACACAGCAAAATCCGCACGGAAACGCCCAAAAAAGTCCAGGACTTCGTTGCCCAGAATGTCACGATCCGGCAAACGCACCTCACCACCGGGCAGGATGATCCGGTTCGAGACTTCCTCGCTCAGCGCCATCGCGGCACTCAGGTTGTTCGTGATGACGGTCAGTCCCTTCCGGCGTCGTAGTGCCTGTGCAACGCTCAGCGGCGTCGAGCCGATGGAAATAAACAAGGTGGTACCGTCAGGAATCAGCTCTGCGGTGGCCTCTCCGATGGCGCGCTTACCCATCAGGTTCGTGCCAGCACGTTGATCGAATGGCGTATTGAGAAATTCTTCGCTCAGCTCGATACGGCCATGGACACGGTGCAGCATGTCGCCCTCACAAAGGGTATCCACATCGCGCCGGATCGTCTGCATGGACACATCAAACCGGTCAGCAAGTGAACCAACGGTCACAGCACCCTGTTCAAGCACCAAAGCCGAGATCGCTTCGCGTCGTCTTTGTTTTTTTGATGACATCCCACCCCCACGGCCTTGCGTCTCTCGCAACGCTAATCCGCGATAAACAACAAAACAACATTTTTATTCCACGGCTTGGCCTATGCGTTCCAATGTGTCGACAGAACAGCACTGAAAATAAGGGCTTCAGACTACCAGCGGCCTTCAGGAAAATGTTGTTTTGTTGTTTTGTCTTTCGCTTATGGAATTTTTCTTTAAGGTAATCCCCAAGTGGGCGATCAGAAAACGAAATGGGGAAGCATGCTGACAACGCAGTCGATTTTTGATCGTTACGAGGAAGTGCGGGCACGGTTTCCGAACGTCATCGCCCGCGAAGCCTCGCTTGGGATCACGTCATTGCTGGACATCGCCGGTCAGGTCGATGCCTTTGTTTTTGACGCATTTGGCGTATTGAACGTGGGCGAAACGATGATCCCCGGTGCAGACATGCGGCTGGATCAGCTGCGGGCACGGGGCTGCGCCATCCGCATCCTCACCAATGCCGCCAGCTACGACCGGGACGGTGCAATCGCAAAATTCAAACGTCTTGGATTGCGCGTCGAGGATGACGAAATCATCACCAGCCGGGAAGCCGCCCTTCAAAACCTGGGCGAGGGCCACTGGGGTGTTATCGCCGCCGACACGGATCAGCTGAACGACCTGCCTGGCAACGTGACGCGCCTGAAAGACAACGCCGACGACTATGACAAAGTCGAACAATTCCTGTTTCTGTCAACAGCTGACTGGACCACCTCGCGTCAAGATTTGTTGGTATCAGCGATGCAGCAGCGCCCGCGAAAAGTATTGATCGCAAACGCAGATCTGGCCGCGCCTCGCGACAACGGATTTTCCATTGAACCAGGGCACTATGGCCACCAGATCGCCGACCAATTCCCAGGCTATGTACATTTCTTCGGAAAGCCTTTCCCAGAAGTTTATGATCTGATCGAGGCGTCACTGGCATCGCTGACCCCTGAGCGGATTGCCATGTGCGGCGATACTCTACATACGGATATTCTGGGTGCCGCGGCGCGTGGGTGGCGCACTGTACTGGTCACGCAAGATGGCTTGTTTGCGGGCTACGATACGCAGCCATTTTCAAAGCAAGCGCACCTTTTTGCAGATTGGCGCCTCAGCCGAATCTGATCGAGTGGAGTTCAAGATATTTGTGAGTTGAAGATTGGGTTTGTTGATGAGTTCTCGCCTCTCCAGACGGGCAATGGCAGCAAAGAGATTCATCATGGTCACTTTCAAATCGTCTTCTGCCAAAGTCGCAAAACGAAAATTAACCTCTGGCGTAACTAAGCAGAGGTTGGTTTGGTCCGCATATTCGCCTTGAGTGTATTGTTCTTACTGCGGCTCGCATGAATGACCGGTTTTTCTGCCGCTCCGCGGCGTAGAAATTTGCGCATTTGCAGCAATATTCGTGCTGCGAGCACATGCGGCGGGAATACCGAAATCACACAATGGGCTC
>CAJQNG010000030.1 GCA_905479635.1 uncultured Boseongicola sp.
AGAAACTGATCCTGGTCGCCGGAACCGAATATGCTGGCGAAAACAAGAAAGCGGTTTTCACCCTGCTGAACTACCTGCTGCCTGAAATGCGTGATGCCGATGCATTGTTCGGCCAACCACGCTCAGGCTAATCCTGTTGACACAGCGATCTTCTTTGGGCTGTCCGGGACTGGCAAGACTACGCTCTCTGCGGACCCAAAGCGTGTCCTGATCGGAGACGATGAACACGGTTGGTCAGACCGCGGCACCTTCAATTTTGAAGGCGGATGCTACGCGAAGACAATCAACCTATCCGCCAAGGCAGAACCGGAGATCTTCGCTACGACGACGATGTTCTCGACAGTCATCGAAAATATGGTCTGCGATCCGCGGACCAAAGCGCTTGATTATACCGATGACAGCCTGACCGCGAACATGCGGGCTGCCTATCCGTTGGATTTTATCTCGAACGCATCGGACAGCGGCCTGGGGGGGCACCCTAAGAACATTATCATGCTGACTTGTGATGCTTTTGGCGTTCTACCGCCTGTCGCACGACTGACGCCAGCTCAGGCGATGTATCATTTTCTGTCGGGATTCACCTCGAAGGTGGCAGGCACCGAACGCGGTGTGACTGAGCCCGAGCCAACTTTCTCGACCTGTTTCGGCGCACCGTTCCTGCCGCGCCGCCCAGAGGTCTATGGTAAATTGCTGCGCTCCAAGATCGCGTCACATGGCGCCAACTGCTGGTTGGTGAACACTGGCTGGACAGGAGGAGCGTACGGAAAAGGCAACCGCATGCCTATTACGGCCACGCGAGCACTGCTAAGTGCGGCACTAGATGGCTCGCTCAATGAAAGCAGCTTTCGGCGGGACCCTAATTTCGGCTTTGAGGTACCAAACTCGGTTCCAGGTGTGGAAAGTTTTTTGTTGGATCCACGGGGGACTTGGTCGGATGGTGCAGCTTACGATGTTGCTGCGCGAAAACTTGTGAATATGTTCTCTGACAATTTTGAGCAGTATCTTGCGCATGTGGATGACGAAGTGCTGGCGATTGCAATTGGTTGAGGCAGGCGCCCGCCCCTTGGTTACCAACTTGCGGATATGTATTGCGTTTCCATAAACTCTAGCATGCCTTCGTGCCCGCCTTCGCGCCCCAAGCCCGATTGTTTGGTGCCGCCAAACGGGGCTGCCGGGTCCGAGACGAGGCCTCGATTGAGGCCAACCATGCCGTAATCCAGCCGTTCGCAAACCTGCATGCCGCGCTTCATGTCTTCGGTGAAGACATATGCGACCAACCCATACTCGGTGTCATTGGCGCGGGTAATCACATCTTCCTGATCGGTGAAGCTTTGAATGGCCGCGACGGGGCCGAAGATCTCGTCGTTGACACAGTCGGCATTGGCGGGGACATCGGACAAGACTGTGGGCGGGTAAAAGAAGCCTTTGCCGTCAGGTTTGGTTCCACCGCAATGAAGCGTCGCGCCCTTTGCAACCGCGTCCTCGACGAATTCGGCAACCTTGCTGCAGGTCTCAGCATTCACCAGCGGGCCGACATCCACGCTTGGATCCAGACCGTCGCCAACCTTCAATGCCGACATGGAGGCACTCAGCTTTTCGACAAAGGCGGCTTTGACGTTGTCGTGCACATAGATGCGGTTTGCGGCCGTGCAAGCCTCGCCAAGATTGCGCATCTTGGCGAGCATAGTGCCCTCGACAGCGACATCCAGATCGGCGTCTTCGAACACGATCAGAGGTGCGTTGCCGCCCAGTTCCATCGCGGGTTTCAAGACCTGTGCGGCAGCAGAGCTCAGCAACTTGCGACCCACAGCCGTAGAGCCCGTAAAGCTGACCACACGGACGCGCGGGTCGTGCAGCAAGTGATCGACCAACGCGCCGGTCTTGCGGGAAGGCAGGACATTGACGAGGCCTTTAGGCACACCTGCTTCCTCAAGCAACGGCATAAGCGCGAGCATGGTCAGGGGCGTTTCAGATGCTGGTTTGATAATGACAGCGCATCCAGCAGCTAAGGCCGGCGCAATTTTTCGGGTTCCCATGGCCGCAGGATAGTTCCATGGCGTTACAAGTACGGCCAGACCAGCCGGTTTGTGCTGCACAATGATCCGCGCACCTGAGGCTGGGGCATGGGTGATCATTCCGTCGGCGCGGACTGCCTCTTCGGCAAACCAGCGGAAGAACTCAGCGGCATAGGCAGCCTCGCCCATCGCGTCCGTTCGGGCTTTGCCGTTTTCCAGCGTGATCAGACGGGCAAATTCCGGCAGACGGGCGGTCATCAGTTCCCAGGTCTTGCGCAACACTTCAGAGCGGTGGCGCGGGGTCTGTGCGGCCCAAAGCGCCATCGCGGCCTCCGCCGCATCAAGCGCGGCGTCGGCGTCGGCGACCTCGGCAGAGGCGACAGAGGCTAGCACTTCTTCGGTTGCGGGATTAATCACGTCAAAGCGGGTTTTTTCTGCGCCTTCGACCCATGTGCCGTCTATGTATAGATTGGTGTGTTCCATGCTGGTCGTATCCTAAACGAGGTGATGCAGTGGGTCGGCAAGACGCCGCGCGAGGCCTGAGACAAAAGCAATGGCTTGGGCGTCTTCCAAATGGTCGCCGCCAAAGTCGAAGGTCATAAGGTAGCTATCCCCATCCGCCCCGATGCTCAGGGTGGGCAAACCCGCGTCGCCTAACCGCAGCGACGTCAAAAAGCTATCACACAGGTTATGAAGAACCAGCGTCGCGTCTTCTTCAGTTTCCTGAGGTGTAACGGACAGCCGGGTGAAGTCAGGGTTGCGCAAATAAGCACCGTCGCCGTCAGGATCAAAGACGTGCACGACAACTGTCGCGGCCTCTGTTGCTGCACGGAAAGCACCGGCAGCAAAGCTGGCAAACAGCGCGTTTGGTGGGATCTTAATTGCACCGTCAGCTTGCATCCAGTCAATGAAGTCGCGTGCGCCTTGCTGGCTGCAACGCGCAGTGATCTGCTTCGTCACAACCATGATGCCCGGCTGCCCCGGTGCCGCGGCGCTTGGCATACTGCGCAGTGTCGTCAGGTCAGAGACGTGGTACGGCATTGGCACCCCGGCATTGGCAAGCTGGCCAAGGTCGAGGCCTTCTTCGGCTGCCAAGCGACGGGCTTTGGGCGAGGCAAGGATACGGCCATCGCTCGACTCTGGGGCTGCAGCCACGGGTGCGGTTGGCACGGCTGACGTCAGCACAGGTGTCGATTCAGGGGCTGCGACAGGGGCCGGGGTAGCCGGGGCAGCCAAAGCGTTATCTGCCGTGGCGCTAATGACCGCGATGACCTGCCCTACCGGCACATCCTCGCCGTCGCCCGCGCTGACTTGAGTCAGGAAGCCGTCGGCCTGCGCCTCAACTTCCATGACAGTTTTATCAGTTTCAACCTCAAACAATAGGTCGCCAGTTGCTACTGGATCACCCGGTTGCTTGAGCCATTGCACCAGTTTGCCGGTCTCCTGCGCCATACCGAGTGCTGGCATGATGACGTCAAGCGGCATCGATCATCTCCCCCGCGACCAGCATCCGCGCCTTTTCTGCGACACCTTCTGGCGTAGGAACGGTAACGTCTTCCAAGGCTGGGCTAAACGGGATCGGCACGTCCATTGCGCCCATCCGCAGGACTGGTGCGTCCAAGTGGTAGAAGGCCTTCTCGTTG
>CAJQNG010000031.1 GCA_905479635.1 uncultured Boseongicola sp.
CCGACGTATTACTTGCGATACCCGGAAGAGTTTGAACGCTTCACCCCAGCTTGTCGCACAGCGGAATTCAAAAATTGCACGCCAGAAGAGATCACCAATGCCTATAACAACACCATTGCCTATACCGACGAGATTCTGGCGCAGACGATTGAGTTCCTAAGAGCCGAGGACCAGCTTACGACCGCGTTGCTTTATGTTTCGGATCATGGTGAGTTTCTCGGAGAGGCTGGTCTCTATCTCCACGGCGCACCATACTTTCTGGCACCTGAATTTCAGATTAAAGTACCGATGATCCTATGGATGTCAGACGGTTTCCAAGACAAGATTTTCAATCTCCAAAGACTGCCTTGCAGACAAGAAAAATGCCTCCCTTTCACACGACAATCTGTTCCACTCGCTGCTTGGCATGCTAGACATTAGAACCAATGTTCATAACGCTGATCTAGACATTTTTGCGACTTGTCGGACCGAGCAAAAGGTTGCCAGTAGATGAAGAAACCAGAGACCCATGTTCAACCGAAGCCCGATCGGATCACAGGAGCTGCCCATATTTTTGCGGCGGCAGGCTACTCCGTCTCAGGCGTCCGCAGGCTATGGCATGAAACAGCATTTCGGCATATCGTTTTTGCGTTGCCTGTTATCGTCGTTTTGTTCGCAGCAATTGGGGCCAACTTTGCCGACTATTGTATTCTTCTGATCCTGTTCTTTTCACTGGTAGCGGTCGAAGCCCTGAACACCGCGATAGAATGTATCGTTGATCATCTGGCCCCCAACTGGGAAGAATTCGCCCGCGATGCGAAAGATCTGGGATCTCTCGCAACAATGTGCCTGCTAGGCGCAAATGCCGTGTTTATCGTATCGGTTCTTGTACGAAGCCTGGCTCAAATCTGAAAGATAACTGATGAACATGCTCAAAATCGTTGCGGTTCCAATGCATAGGGAGGGCAGGAAATTCGTTGCAATCTTTGCCGTTGTTACCCTTGGCCTGGCATTGGTTTGGGAGCCGCTCTTCTGGCTCGGCGTCGGTGCAACAATCTGGTGCTACTATTTTTTCCGCGACCCCGTGCGCGTTATTCCCCAGCAGCAGGGCCTCGTTCTATCGCCGGCAGATGGCATTATTTCTCTCATCGAAGACATTATCCCGCCCGAAGACCTTGGGCTTGGCAACAAGCCGTTGCAAAGAGTTTCCGTCTTCATGAATGTCTTTAATTGCCATGTGAACCGCGCACCAATTTCGGGAAAGATCACTCAGGTCATTTATCACCACGGGAAATTCCTGAACGCTTCCCTTGATAAGGCAAGCGAGCACAATGAACGCAACAGCTTGGCCATCGAGGTCAGTGAAGGTGTGCAGATTGGTGTCGTACAGATCGCGGGCCTCGTTGCCCGACGCATTGTTTGCTTTGTGAAGCCAGGGGACACGGTGGACGTCGGCCACCGCTTTGGACTAATCCGTTTTGGCAGCCGTCTGGATGTCTATTTGCCCGTGGGTGTATCTCCACTTGTTGCTGTTGGGCAGACTGCAGTCGCTGGCGAGACAATTTTGGCAGACTTGTCAGACCCGCAACGACAGCGCGCCGGCACACAGGTATGACCCGCAAATCGCACATCAAGTTACGCCACATCGTTCCCAGCATTGTCACGGTGTTTGCAATCTGTGCCGGCATGACCTCGATAAGGATGAGTCTTGATGGCAACCTGGAGATGGGTCTCTACTTGATACTGCTCGCGGTGTTCCTCGATGCTGCTGATGGCAAGCTGGCACGTTTTCTGGACAGCGCCAGTCCGTTTGGTGCGGAACTCGATACACTCGCCGACTTTTTTAATTTTGGTATTGCTCCCGGCGTGTTGATTTACAACACGCTCTATATCGGTACGGAATATGCAAATCTGGGCTGGCTGGCGTCGCTTGTTTTGGGAGTCTGCTGCGCCTTGCGACTGGCACGGTTCAACCTGTCGGTCAAAAGCACCGAAGTGACACTAAAAAAGGAAGACTTTTTTGTGGGTGTCCCTGCACCGGCACTGGCAAGTCTCGCTTTAACGCCGGTTTTCATGGAGCTTTATGGCTGGGAAAATACCGATCTTCCAATTTTGCGAGCAGTTTACATTATCGCCGTAGGGCTTCTCGCTGTCAGTACGATACCGACATTCTCGATCAAACATGCCTCGATCAGACGGTCGCAACTGCCATTCGTCATCGTCGCTGCAGTCGTTTTGATCGTGTGCCTAATGGTCTATACTTGGCCGACGATGATCGCCGTTAATTTTCTCTACCTTGCCTCCATTCCGTTTTCCTTTTTTGCGCAACACAAACTGGCAAAGGAACACACGCACCCAAATGCGCATTCTGTTGATTGAAGATGAAGCCGCTCTTGCACGCCCGCTCATTGAGCATCTCGAAGCGGACTGTCACATCGTTGAATGGTTTGGCACTCTCGATGAAGCTGAAAGCGCGACTCGCGTTCTGGAATATGACGTCGTCCTGCTGAACCTCTTCCTTCCCGATGGGGACGGGCTATCCTTTCTCACTTCGATAAGAGGCCAGCGCATCAGCACACCTGTGATAATCCTGACCGCCCGAGATAAGGTTTCGGATAGGATCAAAGGGTTAAACCTTGGGGCGGATGACTATATTCTAAAGCCATTCGATCTTGATGAGGTAAAAGCTCTAATTCACATCAGTCTGTCGGCGTAGCGCGGACCAAAATTCCCAGATTATTTTCATTCGCGACCTTAGAATCTCGCTGGCGGAACACAGCGTTTCAAGGGACGATCAGGCCATTCGATTGACTGCCAAGGAATGGGGGATTCTTGAGACGCTGGTGTGCCGGCTATCAAAAATAGTGCCAAGGGAAAAACTGGAAGCGTCAATCTATGCTTACGGTGAGGAGGCCGAAAGCAATGCACTTGAGGCGCACATCAGCAGACTACGAGCAAAGCTAGGAAAAGGTCTGATCATAACGCACCGTGGCATGGGTTACGAGTTGGTAGCATGACCACTCGACGAAAGAGTCTGCTCGGCGCAATCCTCAAATCTCTTATTATTCCCGGCACCATCGCAATCTTGGCCGGTGTCTTCGTTGTCTACAGCCTAATGAAAAACGAATATGATGAGATTCTGGACATCGGCCTGACGAGCAAGGCCAATTTACTTCTCAAAATCGTGGAAACGGCGGCAGAAGCAAACAGCGTACCCAACACTTTAGACCTCTCGGCACTTCTTTCTTTTGAAGAAGAGGCAATCGGTCAAGACGAGCGTACGATCTATTGGCTTCTCGATGGACCGGTCGCCACTTGCGGATGCAGAGTTGATGCCAGAGCCCCCGCAAGTGGGTCTGAGTACACTGAATGGCTATGCCGTTGAATGAGCAGAATATCCTAGGCACGCCACCGATTTCCATCTTCAATACTCCAACGGCCCGTCTGGCTCTGCTTTCGCTTTCCGCTGAGCTTTCCAGACGTCAAGCACATGCTTGACGAACGCGGCATTGGTGTCAGCTTTGAAACGATCCATCGATGGGTTTTGCAGTTTGGACCGGCGATCACAACCAGGGTGCGATCCTGCAGGATGCGACCTTTGGGAGTCTAGCATCTTGAGGAGGTCTTCGTTCGCATTGATGGCAAGCGGACGTGCCTTTGGCGCGCTTTTGACGATGAAGGCGAGGTTCTTGAGGTGCTGGCGCGGTCGCGTCGAAACATGCGTGCAGCGCTTAAACGTATGCGGAAACTATTGAAGAAACAGAGCTACATTCCTGAAGATATTATCACGGATCAGCTGGGCTCATATTCAGCCGCCCTTCGGGACCTTGGCTTGGCTCACCCTCATGTTACCGGTAATCGACTGAACAATCGGACGGAAGGTTCGCATCCATTGCCCGGCAGTGGTTTGTTTGCAAAACTATGGGAGGGGGCCATCGCAATGACAAGAACGCCGAATGGGACGGTTCAAATCACCCGGATCAATACAGCGATTTCTGTCTGTTCACCACGCCATCTACACCCATTTCAATGTGCAACACCATCTGATCTCCCGCCGAACTCTCCATCAAACCCGCGCCATAGCACTCACTGAATGTTTCGAGATTGTGGCTGCGTGATCTTGGGGGGCGTCGGCATATTCGGTTCATCTGAGTTAACGTGACAAAGCGTTCGATGCGGCAAAAAGGGCAGCTTCACTGTCCCTGCAAAGACTGGGTCGTCTCCGTCTCACAGCACCCCTTAGAGTTCCCGCGGGAAATTTTAAATCACTGGATCGACGCCTAGTGTGCGCGCCAATTCGGTAAAACTGGCCGCAGTCAACGGATCAAGCACGATGCCGTTTTCGCGACGCTCAAGCGCCACGGCCCATTCGCGATCACCCGGCGCCATCACCTTTCTCCCGGGCCGGGAAGGAGAAGCGCGCAAAAGCTCCAGATACCGCGTTACTCCAGCCTGCACAATTTCAGCCCCGGCAAAGGCGCCGGGGTCAAGCGCGATAGCAAACGCCCCCATGCCGCGCGGCGTGCTGAAATCGGGCCCGCCCATGGCGGCGATGTCGGGCGATAGTTTCATCCCTGTCAGGACGGCCGAAAAAAGTTCTGCTACACCGCCCAGGCCCGCCCCCTTAAACCCGAACATGCTCCCCAAAGGCGCAAGCATATCCGCCACATGCGGATCTGTCGTGTCGGCGCCTGCGCTATTGGATGCCACACCTTCGGGCAATGGGGTGCCGGTGGAGCGGTACAGTTCCACCCGGTTATAAGGCACCGCACTGGTCGCCATATCTAAAAGCCAGGGGTTGCCCAGGGTAGGACAAGCGATGGACAAAGGGTTCGTGCCGTGAAAACGCTCGGCCCCGTCGTGCAGGCGTACGAAACTGTCACTGTTGCAGGTGACCAGGGCCAACATACCCCGCTGTGCCGCGCGCATCGCATAGGCGCCAGCTGGTCCAAAATGTGATGAATCTGTGATGCCCACGGCACCTACCCCCGCCTCGGCCGCCAAATCGCAGGCGTGATCTATCGCGGCATAGGTGGCGCGCGCGCCCTGGGCATTGTCACCGTGCAACATGCCGGAACCGGCCCGCGTGCGGGTGAATTGCAACCGCGGTGCCTTGTTCAACCGCCCCCCTTGCAGCGCCTTGGCGTAATGGCCCAAAAGGCGCACCCCGTGGCTGTCGACCCCGTGAATCGACCCATGCATCATCGATCTGGTACAATCGCGGGCAGTTTCGGTATCCGCTCCGACGCCGGTTAAAACGCCACGGCAGAATGTGGCCAAATCGTTGGCCTGAACAGGTTTCGTCATGTCTTTCCTAACGGTAGAGTAGGGTGGGCAGCCATATGGTGATGATCAGCACCGCCTGAGTGGTCAGACTTTAGTGTTAGTGCATGAGTGGCCTGGTTTCCATCGGGACGATGGATTCCGGAGACGGCACGTGATAGCCCAATTCACCGCGAGGTCGCTTGGTAGTGTAGTGTTTCGAAACTATCGAAAGTACTTCGTCATTTCTATCGACGTTTGTCGGCAATCCAACGTGCATACATGATAATCTTCGTGTCCTACCCACAAATTGGAAAGTCATCGCCTTGCATGTGACGACACGTTCTAAGACGGTGGAGTTGGGAAAAATCACGTATTGTTACTCCAAACCCATCTGCTGGCCTTGTCAGAGGAAACAGACTTGAGGCGGGTAGGGCGCTGATCTAGCTTCGCCGAATGATAAATCGTTCCCCATTTCGTTTCTTCAAAACGTCCCCTGAGGCCATTCGCCTTGCGGTGATTGTACGTTCGATTTCCGCTTTCGCTTCGCACTGTGGAAAATTTGCTGCACGGGCGCGGTATCGACATTAGCCACGAGACGGTCCGTTTTTGGTGGAATATATTTGACCCGGTTTTTGCGGTCGAGATCCGTAGAACTCGGGTCAGTCGAATGCGCGCGTACACTATCTGTGGCGGGCGGTAGATTACGAGGACCAGACTGGGTCGCATTCGTCTGACAGCACCGCCAGGACTTTTGCGAACTTTCATAAAGACGGAAACATTCGGCTCAGTCTGCAGGCTATCTAACCGCGAACGCCCACATAGATCGCATACAGAGATTTCGTGGCCGTGATAAATAAACGGTTTCGTTTGGGGCCGCCAAAGCACAGATTTGCAACCACCTCGGGCACTGGAATTTCGCCCAAAAGCGTGCCGCTGTAGTCATAGCAGCTAACGCCGCGCCCAGTGCTGGTCCATAGATTGTCTTGCGTATCGACGCGAAATCCGTCGGATAGGCCATGCTCGATCTCGGCAAAGACGGCGCCGCCTTGCAGGCGGTTATCCGAGACATCGAAGACCCGAATATGGTGCGATCCGTTTGGGTCATGGCTTAGACCTGTGTCGGATATATAAAGACGGCTTTCATCGCGGGAAAAGGCTAACCCGTTGGGTTTGTCGAAATCCCTCGCAACGGGCACTGGTTCACCGTCTCCATCCGGATCGACGCGATACACAAAACATCCTGCTTGTTCTTGATCGGCCATCTTACCTTCGTAATCGCTTAGAATTCCGTAGGGAGGATCGGTAAACCAGATTGATCCGTCCGACTTGACCACTACGTCGTTGGGAGAGTTGAGCCGCTTGCCGTCGTGCCGATCGGCAATCACGGTCACCGACCCGTCGTGCTCGCGCCGTGTCACGCGACGGGTCAGATGTTCGCAGGAAATGAGCCGCCCGTTTTGATCGACCGTGTGGCCATTGCAATTGTTGGCGTCCTTGTCGAAAACGCGGACGCCCATGCCCTCGGCCCATTGGTAGACTTTGTTGTTGGGAATGTCAGACCAAAGCAGATACTCACCCTGGGCAAAATATGCTGGGCCTTCGGTCCAAAGCATTCCATCAGCAAGCCTTTCCAATTCTGCGTTCGGCAAGATCATGTTGCGAAATCTTGGATCATAGACAATTGGAGCTTCAGGCATCTTAATTCTCTGATTGTTGTTTTAAGACGCTAACGTGGCGGGGCAGGGAAAAACAGTGTCCGATGGCATTTTTTACAGTCGGTTCGGCGCAGCCTGATATGCGGTGATCCGCAGGTCTTTGTGCACGAACATGCATTTCACAACCCAATGCCAAGCTTGGCGCAAGAGACGCAATACCCTAGATTTCCTGTGGGAGGTGACCGAATGGACGATTGTGACGACATCAAACTTGAGCATTATCTGGCAATTTCGCGTGCTATCGGCGGAGAACTTGACTTCCAGAACGTTCTGAATCGGATCGCTGGGGCAGTGAAGTCGAAGCTGATTGACTATGACCACATGGATGTGGCCGTCGTCCTGCCGAGTGACAAGTCCATGCATGTTGCCATCGAAACCGGTGTTAAGACCATCTGGGGCATAGATGGAAAAAAGCAGGAAAACGCCCTTTCCCCCATTCGTCAAATTCTGAGTGGCGAGGTGGACTTGCAGACAACCAATGACGCATGGGAAGACGCCAGGTTTCATTTCGATGGTGCAATTGATGCACCTATCTTTGAGGCCAACTTGCGTAGCCGGATACATGTTTCGTTGAATGTTCATGGCGAGTTATTGGGTGCACTTAACATCTCGGCGCACATGAAAAATGCGTACGGTGATCGTGAAGTTGAGATTGCCAGAAATATTGCGGATCTAATTTCACCCTACATTTACGCGCTCATAAAGGGCGAGCAGGCGCAGGCGTCGGCTTCGGCCGAAGGCGCCGCACGTGGTCGAGAGCAATCATTGCGGATCGGGGCGCAGAAACTTACAGATGCGATGGAGGCTGAACGTCAACGGCTGGGTATGGAACTGCACGATCAGACGCTTGCCGATCTGTCCTCGATTTATCGACGGGTAAAACGGTTGGCGGACGATGTGCGACCTGAAGTGCGCGAACTGCACAATCTGTCCGACACGATTTCGCGCTGCACCGCGGAACTGCGCGGGATTATCGAAAATGCCAAACCTGGAGTTCTTGACCTGTTCGGGCTAACACAGGCGATTGAGGCACAACTTAAACGCTCGACCCAAGGCGTGGATCGCGAGATATCGACGTCTGTTGTCGACACAACGAGTGATGTGTTGGATCACGGCGCTTATCGCATCAGGTTGGCGGTTTTTCGAATTATCCAAGAGGCCGTTACGAATGCGGTCAAGCATTCAGGCTGTACGGCGATCAGCGTTCGCCTGTCGCAAACTTCCGACCATATTCGGATCGAAGTTGCCAACGATGGGAGCGAGCCGACTGAAGGTTGGAGGCGTTCAACCGGAGGCGTGAATAACATACGTGTGCGCGCTGCGTTGATCGGAGCGGAAGTCTCGTTTGAGCGAGGCGACGGCAGTAAAACCATCTTGAGTGTTCCTTTGGATGTGTTGAACAGCCAGATTTCCGACGAGGAATTCAGCGGTGTGCCGTCTGCTGTGTTCCGCCGTGCTGTTGCGGTCCCAGAAAGCGAGTTGCCCCGGTTGGAGAACACGGAATGAACATCTTAATTGCCGAGGACGACCCGTTCCATCGCTCGTTTCTGTCCAACACTGTGCGGAATGCATTGCCCAGTTGCGAGACCCTTTACGAAGCGGTGGATGGAAAGGAAGCAATTGATATCGTTTTAAAAAAGGAAATAGACGGCGTTGTGATGGATTTGCAAATGCCAGTTTTCAGCGGCATCGCGGCGGCCTCGACCATTTGGGCCAAGCGGCCCGATATGCGGATATTGTTTTGGTCGAACTATTCCGACGAAGCCTACGTTCGAGGGATTTCCAGAATTGTGCCGAAAGAGGCAGTTTATGGATATCTGCTCAAGACTGCGTCTGAGCATCGTCTGGGTCTAGCGGTGCTGGGCGTGTTTCAGGAAGATCAGTGTATTATCGACCGTGAAATCAGGGGCGTCCAGCAACGCACAGAAGATATCCACGAAGGTTTGTCCAACACCGAATTCGAGGTTTTGATGGATATAGCTCTCGGTATGACGGACAAATCGATTGCCGCACGACGCGGGATTTCCACCCGCTCCGTTCAAAGTCGGCTGAAGCAACTTTATGAGAAGCTAGGTATCGAGCACGTAGCGAGCCAGGACAACATTGGGCCAGCGTTCAATTCCAGGACGCGCTCTGTCGCAATCGCTCTTTCACGTGGATTGTTGAATCTTGAAGGCATGTCGATTGCCGAGGGTCAGTTGAAGCTGTGGTTGAGCGAAAACGATGAACATCGTCCGAATTGAGTGTGGCTTTTGCGGATACCCGCACTGTCTGGTGTTGAGACACGCAGTCGATCCCTCGCAGGCGCTGGTTCCGACAAGTTAACAAATCCATAGATTGTTCTGGAAGAGCTGAAAAAAGCTTCTCCGTTTTGGACAAACGAAGTGGTCGTCGCTAAAATAAGACGATGAATTTTGCATTGGGAGGAAGACATGAAACTTTCGACACTCGGGCTATTGTGCCTGTCGGCTGCAGTGGGAACACTTGCAACTTCTGTTACAGCCGTGGCCGATACATCAGACAAAAAAATCGCATTATCAAACAATTATGCGGGTAATTCCTGGCGGCAGGCGATGCTCACAAGTTGGGAAAAGAATGCCAGCGCCGCTGTTGCGGATGGCACAGTCGCCGCAGCCGACGCGTTTACGACGGCCGAAAATCAGGTGACCGAACAGGCGGCGCAAATTCAGAATCTGATTTTGCAAGGCTATGATGCCATCGTGATAAATGCAGCGTCACCCGAAGCTCTGAATGGTGCCGTGAAGGAGGCATGCGACGCTGGTGTCGTTGTGGTGTCTTTCGACGGTATTGTGACGGAGCCGTGCGCCTATCGTATTGCGGTCGACTTCCACAACATGGGTAAGGTTCAGGTTGAATACCTGGCCAGTCGCCTGGCAGACGGAGGCGATTTACTTGAAATCCGGGGTTTGGCAGGCGTTTTCGTTGATGATGAGATTTCGGGAGGCATCCATGAGGGGGTGGCTGAGAATGCGCAGTTCAAAATCCAGGGATCAGTTCACGGGGATTGGGCTCAGGATGTGTCCCAGCGGGCTGTCGCGGGTATTTTGCCAAGCCTACCCGAGATCAAGGGCGTCGTAACCCAAGGTGGTGACGGGTATGGTGCTGCGCAGGCATTTAAAGCTGCAGGGCGTCCGACACCAATTATCGTGATGGGCAACCGCCATGACGAACTGACCTGGTGGAAAGAGCAGAAAGACGCAAACGGGTACGAGACAATGTCTGTTTCTATCGCGCCCGGCGTCTCGACCCTTGCTTTCTGGGTGGCTCAGCAAGTGCTGGACGGTGCGACTGTTCCGCAGGACTTGTCGGTTCCGTTCCTGACAATTTCACAAGATACGCTCGAAGAAAATCTGGCGAACACCCAAGTTGGCGGTGTCGCCAATGTCGAGTATTCTTTGGAAGATTCACTCGCGGTCATTTCAGACAACTGATCGTCCCGGTGCAGCGAGTTGCAGGGCGTTTTACAGAGAGTCCAAAACATGCAAAGCGCGGCACCACTGGTAAAAATGAGCGGCGTCGAAAAAAATTTCGGCGCTGCTCGCGCGCTCACTGGAGTCGATTTTGAGGTTAATCGCGGCTCTTGCGTGGGCCTGGTAGGCCATAACGGTGCCGGCAAATCGACGTTGATGAATGTACTGTCTGGCGTGATCCTCCCCGACGAGGGAGAGGTTCAAATTGGTGGGGTGTTACTGGACAATGGCTATGACCCAGCTGGTGCTGCACGGCACGGCGTTCGCTCGGTTTTTCAGGAACTATCACTCTGCCCCAATCTGACGGTAGCTGAAAACCTACGCATTTCGCATCCGTCGATCAAAGGCATTGGTTGGCGCAAGGCCGCGCGGAAAGTCATTCTGGACGAGCTGGACCGGATATTTCCTGGGCATGGCATTTCGCCAGACACCGAAGTCAGCTCGCTCTCAATTGCGCGCCGCCAAATGGTCGAAATTGCGCGGGCGTTTTCGAGCGTCACCTCAAAAATTGAACTTGTCATCTTGGACGAACCTACTTCGTCACTTGACCAGAATTCTGCAGCGCAACTGGTTGATTTCGTGCGACAGTTCGTTGGTAAGGGGGGCAGCGTGATCCTGATTTCTCACTTGCTTGGCGAGATATTGGATGCCTCTGACAAAATCGTCGTCATGCGTGATGGTCGTTCAGTCGCAGTTGACGAGGCAAGGAATTTTAACCGCGCTCGTCTTGTGCGTGATATGGGCGATGTTTTGGCTGAGAACAGCGAATTTGGGGCAAGGAGCGGTGCAAAACGTGAAGGGCCGCCGGTCGTGACAGGCCCAGCGGAGGACGAGCATCAGCTTGTTCTTTACCCCGGCGAGATTGTCGGATTTGCGGGGCTTAGCGGGCACGGCCAAACCGAAATGTTGGTTCGAATATTCGAAGCGGCACAGGGCGCTCGCGGCCCTATCGTGGCCACTGATCGGGCGGCTTTTGTAGCCGGTGATCGGCAGACCGATGGAATTTTTCCGCTTTGGTCGATCACGCAAAACATCTTTGTCAGTTCGCTTGAACGACTAAAGAAGGGCCTTTCGTTTGATTTCGAACGTGCTGAGCGAGAGGCGCAAGATTGGCAAAGCCGGCTTTCAGTTCGCACAGCTGATATGGGCAACAACATCTTATCATTGTCGGGCGGCAACCAGCAGAAAGCGCTGTTTGCACGCGCGCTCGGCTCTGATGCAGGGATCGTTTTGATGGACGATCCGATGCGCGGCGTTGATGTAGGTACCAAGCAGGAAGTCTATGAGATCCTAGCGGAGGAAGCAGCCAATGGACGCGCTTTGATTTGGTATACCACGGAAACTGATGAGCTGAAACATTGTGACCGCGTTTATGTATTCCGCGAAGGCAAGATCGTGGCTGAACTCTCGGGGGACGCGTTGAACGAGGCCAATATACTGGGTGCTTCCTTTGAAAAAGAGGATGCTTAGATGGCACGGTTCTTGACACCCAAGGCCTTGCGCACGCTTTTGCCAGCTTTGTCGTTGGCTGCACTTTTGGCCGCAATTTTCTATTTGCAGCCGCGCACGATGAGCTACTTCGGGCTGAACCTGTTGTTGAATTTGGCGGTTCCGATTGCTTTGGCGACAATTGCCCAAATGTTCATTCTGTGTGTGAACGATCTTGATCTTTCGCTTGGAGCGTTTGTTTCACTTACGGCGTGCATCACTGCGACTTGGTTGAACGACACACCGCTCCTAGGCGTATTGGCACTGGCGGCCTGCGTTGTTGCCTATGGCGCACTTGGGGCGTTGATCCATTTGCGAAACTTACCCTCGATTGTCGTAACGCTGGGCATGTCATTCGTTTGGACTGGCATCGCCGTTCTGATCTTACCAACCCCGGGTGGATCGGCCCCGGAGTGGATCCGCACGCTTATGACGCTGAAACCTTCACTTGTGCCCTTTCCGATTATCGCCTCCGTAGTGATTGCGCTGGTCGTTCACATCGGGCTTATGCGCTCGGCTGCCGGCACCGTGTTGCGCGGGGTGGGGGGCAATCCGAAATCGGTCGAACGCGCCGGGTGGTCGTTACTGCGCGTTAAAGTGACGATGTTTTCATTGGCGGGCCTGTTCGGTGTATTTTCCGGGATGGCGTTGGTTGGACTGACAACATCGGCGGACGCCAATATCGCGCTTCGATATACGTTGCTTTCTATCGCTGGGGGCATTCTGGGCGGCGGTGAGTTTGTCGGCGGGCGGGTGTCGCCAGTCGGAGCAGTTATAGGAGCTATCACGCTTGCACTTGCTGGTTCGTTTTTAAGCTTTCTGCGACTTAATCCAGATTGGCAGATCGGTGCACAAGGGGCCATTCTGATCCTGGTTTTGGCCTTGCGGCTTTTAGTCAGTTCGCGGGAGCGACGCATATGACTTGGGTGTCGCAACTTGTTCAAAAACCTTGGGTTTGGGCCTGGTTCGGCGCGGTTTCGATGTGGGTCATCATTACTGGCGTTTCCGGCTTTGGCGCTGGTGGGCAAGTGATGTCCGCCGCCGCGTCTTTTGGGACGTTCTTTGTCATTGTCGCGATCGGACAGATGTTTGTCATCACCCTTGGACCCGGCAATGTGGACCTATCGATACCGGCCTGTATGACCCTGTCTGCGACGCTTGCAATGAAGTTCATGAATGGCGATCCGGGCCTTCTGGTGCCAGGATTTCTGATCTCGCTTGGTGTTGGTCTGGCGATTGGAACAACCAATTTCCTGCTGATACTTTTTCTGCGTATCCCTCCAATCATTGCGACGCTTTCGGCATCCTTTCTGTATCAATCTACAGCCATCTGGTCGAACCGCGGTCTCCGCGTGAAGCCACCTGAAGTTCTTGGCGATTTCGCCGTGGCCAAAGTTGCGGGCGTGCCGATTTTGACGCTGGTGGTTCTGGTCGTGACAGTCGGTATGGCGTTTTTGCTGCATCGTACCCGTTTCGGTTTGTCGGTGCTGGCGGTGGGTCAGAACGAGAAAGCCGCAAAACTGGCGGGGATACGGGTCGAGCGGGTTCGTTTTCTGACCTATCTGATGTGCGCCGTGTTTGCTTCCGTGTGCGGATTTTTTCTGGCTGGTTTTTCTGGTGGGGCTGCCCTGAATATGGGCGAGCAATATCTGCTAATGTCCATTGCGGTAGTGGTCATTGGCGGCACATCGGTTGCTGGCGGTTATGCCAATCTGACAGGATTGTGGGGCGCGTCACTATTCATGTTCTTACTGGTTTCAATGCTGAACACGCTTGGGCTCTCGGCGGGATACCGTTTGATAGTTACCGGCGCGATTATCGTGGCAGTGATTGTGGTATCCGGGAGAAAGTTGGCCAGATAAGATCGGCCCGAGGATTGTCAGAGCAAACCCGTTTGAGGTCGATCGTGCGGGTTCGCAGCTTGATCGGATTACATAACGCTCACCATTTCGCTACGTCAAAACCAGTGCTGAGATTACCTGGCTGGCTGTGTGGCTCTACGTTCGATTTTTGCGTTCTCTTCAGAATGTAGCGGATCTTCTGCATGGGCATTGTCAGATTAGACTCATCTGCTACGGTTTGGGTGAGGAATTTCGGCGACATTCGTGTCGCGCTGGTTGATGATCATCAAGAATACAAAGAAATTGTGCCCGAGCTTAAAGGCTCCGAGCAGTGGCAGAGCGATTAGATCCGTTTAATCTGACACTGCCGTCGCAGGCGTTGGTCATGGAAAGGAGCGTCTGTTGCCGCAAAGCACATCAACATTGACGCTCTTTCGCAACCAGACTTTCCGGATGCTGTGGATTGCGGCGCTTGCCTCAAATTTCGGGGGGCTTGTCCAAGCGGTAGGAGCGGCCTGGCTGATGACGTCGCTGACCCAGTCCCAAAGCATGGTGGCGCTCGTGCAGTCCTCAGTGACACTGCCGATCATGATATTCTCGCTCCTGGCAGGGGTTTTCGCCGACAATTTTGACCGCCGCAGGGTCATGCTGATCGCACAATCCTTCATGCTCTTGGTTTCGATCGTACTTGCCGTTCTGGCCTATGAGGGGCTTCTGTCACCCTGGCTGCTCTTGACGTTCACTTTTCTGATCGGTTGCGGCACGGCTTTGCACAACCCTTCTTGGCAGGCATCAATGGGCGATATCGTGTCGCGCGACGAACTTTCGGCAGCCGTCTCGCTAAATAGCATGGGCTTTAACCTGATGCGCAGCATCGGTCCCGCTGCAGGCGGCGCAATCGTGGCCATCGCAGGTGTCGCGGCAGCGTTTGTAGTGAATGCCTTCAGCTACTTTGGCATCATTGCCGCCCTTTGGTTCTGGCGGCCTGCCACTCCACAGCGCCGCCTGCCACGCGAACCCATGGGCAGTGCGTTTTCTGCTGGGCTTCGGTATGTTGCCATGTCGCCTAACCTGATGAAAGTGATCTTTCGTGGCTTTCTGTTTGGCCTATCGGCCATCGCGATCCTGGCGCTGTTGCCGCTGATCGTTCGGGAACTCTTACAGGGCGGGGCCTTCGTGTATGGCGTGCTGCTGGGGTGTTTCGGGGCAGGGGCAGTGTGCGGCGCGCTGCTAAACGCTCGCTTACGGGCACGATTTCACAATGAACATATTACGCGCGCGGCGTTCCTTGCCTTTGCGGTCAGCAGCATGACACTGGGCCTAAGTCATCACTACATGTTCAGTGGAGCGGCATTGCTGTTTGCCGGTGCAAGCTGGGTGATGGCCCTTTCGTTGTTCAACGTTACGATCCAATTATCCACACCACGCTGGGTGGTCGGCAGAGCCCTCGCGCTGTACCAGACCGGCGTATTCGGTGGCATGGCGGGTGGAAGTTGGGCTTGGGGCGCCATGGCCGAAAATTTCGGCGTGGATCGGGCGATGTTCTCGGCCGCCGCCCTATTGATTGTTGGAGCAATGGTCGGCTTACGCGTCCCGCTCCCTGACTTCACAAACCTCAATCTCGACCCGCTCAACACCTTTAAAGAGCCATCTTTGCGTCTGGATCTTAAACAGCGGAGTGGCCCCATCATGATCATGGTCGACTATGAGATTGTCCAAAACGATGTGCCCGAATTCCTGGCCGCGATGAGTGAACGGCGACGCGTCAGAATTCGCGACGGGGCGCAGCAGTGGACGCTGCTGCGAGACCTGGAAAACCCTGATATCTGGACCGAGACCTATCATGTCCCCACCTGGGTTGAGTATATTCGCCACCATGAGCGACGAACCCAGGCCGATGCAGAGTCCTACGAGCGCCTCTTGAAGCTGCATCGTGGAAAAAAGCGCCCCAAAGTGCATCGCATGATCGAGCGCCAGGCGATTCGTCTCAAAGACAACACTCCGTTAAAGACCGAGAACTCCAAAGCGCCTGAGTGAAGATCTTTTCGCGGATTGTCAGATTAACCTCATCTGTTGGATTTTGGGAGGAGAATTCCGGCTGCTTTAGCGCCGCGTGATCGAGAATCAGCAAGAAAATATGGAAATTATGTCCTAGCTTAGACGTTCAGGGCGGCGGCAGAACGCATAGATCCGCTTAGCCAGACACCGCCGACAGCACCATTCACATTGTTTGTGGTTTTGTTCCATTGCGTTGGCGCGGTGCGTCGAACTGGGCGCGACTGAGGATTTGGTCGGTGTTGTCGACAGTCAGGCGAAAGGCACGGTTGCTGTGGAAGAAGGTCAATCGCCAGACCCCCTCATCCTCGCCCACGCCCTTCTCGCACCGCGAGGAGATCACATTGGGCCGCATGAGGCCCTGGATCACCAAAGCGGCAACTCCTAAGGCTTCCGCGATGATCTCTGCGTCTACGACGAAGCCATCATTGCCAGTTTCGATCGTTGTCACCTCGCATCTTTCCAAAAGCCATTGGCTGCGGCCACGGTCGCGAAATGCGTGGCAACCACCTGACTGACGGAGATCAGTGCCTCAGCATCTTCGGCATAGGCCGAGCGCAGGCGATCGCGGGCGTCCGGATCCGGTTAGGTCGGTTTGATTGCCATGCGTGAGAGCTTTACGGCGAGGTCATATCCTTCCTCGGGGGCTTCCGTGATCAGGGTCGGTAGCCAGGTCGGCATGTCCTTATCCTGTCGTCTTTCGGTGTCAGGGAAGGTTAAACCGCGCCAATATACCCCATTCGCTTTGAGATTGCAGCGACCGCCTCCAGCAACGGAGCGCTGTATCGGCGCGCATCATCCAGGCGAAACAGCGGGACTGAAACGCTAACGCTGGCGACCGGGTTGTCAACGGAATCGCAAATAGCTGCACCAAAACAAACAATACCAATCTCGTTTTCCTGATCGTCGCATACATAGCCGTCCTGATCTGCTTGTCGCACGATCGCCCGCAGTGTTTCGCGATCCGTTGTCGTAAATTGAGTGAATGCAGGCAGATTGATCCGACTGATCAGATCATTGGCTTTTGCTACCGACATCGCGCTGAGGAATCCCTTGCCAACAGCTGTCGAGTGAAATGCAACACGCGTTCCAATCGTCGATGCCATCCGAACAGCCTCCTGGCTTTCGATTTTATCAATATAGACAAGTTCATCTCCGGTTCGGATCGCCAGATGAACGGTCTCACCTGTCGCTTCTCGCAGGCGCTTTAGAAAGGGTTCAGCTACTTTGCGAACATCGTTTTGCGCCAGAGCCGTTCGTGCCAGGCTGACCACACGCCCACCAATACGATAGCGGTTCTCAGCGGTGGCTTCGATCAGTCCTTCCGCCGCAAGCGAGGCGATGATCCGGTAAAGAGTTGGTCGCGTCAGCCCGCACTGCTTCATAAGGCTAGCGCGGCTCACGGCGTCTTCGGCATCAGCGATTAGCTGCAGGACGCTAATGCTGCGCGCAAAGCTTTGGGCTCCCTGAACTGAAGTCGACATTTACCAGACGTCCTTACGGTCTTGGCAATTGACAGTGCCGTTATCGCCATGCAAACATTTCACTATATGGGCATTAGTCCATAATATGGACAAATTCAAGCAGAGAAAGTCACCGCATGGTCATGACGTTTTCTCCGACAGTTCTGGTGACAGGGGCGACAAGCGGTATCGGCCAGGCAATTGCCCGAGGCTTTGCAGACGCTGGCCATGTGGTTCTGGCCGTTGGCTTGGGTGCAATCCCAAAGGCTGAGGGAAACCTCATTTATTCCGCCCTGGACGTGCAAGATGGCCCTGCAGTAACCGCGCTAGTTGCGCCGCTCAAGGGGCTTTGCGTTGTCGTCAATGCAGCGGGCACAATTAGGCGTGAGGCCGAGCATGATCCTGATGTGTTCCAGCAGGTCATCGACATCAATCTAAACGGCACAATGCGGGTCTGTGCCGCTGCGCGGGACGCCTTGGCGGCGAACAAGGGGACGATTATCAACATCGCCTCGATGCTCAGCTACTTCGGCGGCGGTTTGGTTCCAGCATATTCAGCCTCGAAGGGCGGCATCTCTCAGCTGACAAAATCATTGGCCATCGCATATGCACCGGATGGAATTCGGGTCAACGCACTGGCGCCCGGATGGATCGCGACACCGCTAACTGATGCCCTGCGCAATGACCCTATGCGCTCAGACGTCATTCTCGGACGCACACCTATGGCCCGTTGGGGCACGCCCGAAGACCTGATCGGTCCGGCGTGTTTTCTTGCAAGTCCCGCCGCCGCATTCGTGACCGGAACCATACTCAACGTAGATGGCGGATACGCCGCAATGTGAATCAAAAGGATCTTCGAATGCCAGTAGCAGAAGTTGATGAAAACCCCCGCGTTCCTTATCAATTGCCAATGCCGCCTGATGCATTGCCCGAAATCGTGGTGGCCGACGCGCTCTCCGCCAACGATGACCGCATGTGGGTGCAACAGGCCGAGCATGTGTTCTTTCGCCCGCTGTGTCTGAATGTCTCGCAGGGCTATTGGATGAATTTGCTGAAGGTGACGAAGTCGGGCGTACTGTCACGCCACCGTCATCCCAACGCGGTGCACGGTTTCGTTCTGAAGGGCCACTGGCACTACCTTGAGCACGACTGGGTCGCCGAGGAAGGTAGCTATGTCTTCGAGCCTCCGGGCGAGACACACACGCTGGTCGTGCCCGACGATGTCGACGAAATGATAACCTACTTTCAGGTGAACGGGGTGATGTACTACGTTGATCCCTATGGCAAACATCTGGGTTACGAAGACGTCTTTACCAAGATCGATATGTGCCGTGCGCATTTCGAGAAGGTTGGTCTGGGAGCCGACTATGTGAAGAAATTCATTCGATAGGACAGAAACGTCAATCACAAGGTAATGACATCTAAAGGATTCAACGAGGCCTACAGAACGCAAGCCATCTGGATTCAAATCACGAAAGGAATTCCACATGAATATATCTGGCAAGAGAGCCGTCGTCTTTGGCGGTACATCGGGCATTGGCCTTGCTACCACACAGATGCTGGCCGCTGGCGGGGCAATGGTCACAGCAATTAGCCGCAATCCTTCCAAAGCCGGGCCATTGCCCGCAAATGTGATGACCCAATCCTGCGATGTACTTGACGGAGCAGCTGTCGAGGCTTTGCTGAACAATCTCGGTCCGATGGATATTCTTGTGAGTGCCGCAACGGGTGGCGGGCGTGCAATCGGTCCGTTTCTCGAAATGGACATGGACGGCTTCAAGAGTTCCTTCGACAAACTTTGGGGTTACGCCAACGTCGTCAGATATGGCGCCGGACATGTGACAGACGGCGGTTCCATCACGCTCGTTTCCGGTGCACCTGCGCGGAACTGTCGACCGGGGCAGATTGCTCTTTCCTCTGTCGGCAACGCGGTCGAAGCGATGGTGCGCGCGGTGGCTCGTGAGGTGGCGCCTCGCATCCGTATCAACGTGGTTTCTCCCGGTACGATTGATACGCCTATGGTGCCTGTGCAAGGTGCTGAACGTGAAGCGCTTTATGACAAGATGACCCAAGACAACCTGATCCCGCGCGCCGGCACTGCAAACGAAGTGGCAGAGGGAATTCTGTTTGTGATCAAGAACGGTTTTGTCACCGGAACGACGGTGGATGTGGATGGGGGATGGCTTCTCGGTTGAGTTCAGCGCTCCCTCCCAAGCATGGATTAGGTGGTGTCAGAGGAAACTGTTATGAGCCGGGCAGGGCGGCGCCCCGAGCTTCTCGGGATGACAAAACGCAGCCCTTTTCGCAATTTCAAGACGAACCCCGAGATCGTACGACTGGCTGTGATGCTGCACGCACGCTTCCCACTTTCGCTTCGGAATGTCGCAGACCCGCTGCCTGAGCGCGGGATCGAGTATCAGCCACGAGACGGTTCGGTTTTGGTGGAACAGATTTGGGCCGATGTTCGTTTTATCGCGAGGGGCCGAAAGTATATATGCAACTATGCCCAACAGGCCGTTTGCGTTGAACGAAAGTGTGATTGGACCGCTCAGAGGATTTTGGTGCAACATGCCGGCGCATTGTGACGTATAGGCTGTTTTTGTCACCGCTGTTTTGGGAGATTCTTGCCATGCTAACCCGGCGCCATTTTGTTGCCACAACCGCTGCGCTCTTCTCGTCGCCAATTGCGGGTGCCGCGTTTGGTGAACCGACTGATTTGGGTTCCTATCAGGCGCCGATCGTGGCAGCCCCTGTGTCGCCGCCGTCAATGTGGGCCAAATGGGACGCCCAGGTGACACCGGTGAACTATGATCCGGCCACGTCGAACCCTTGGGGCCTCGACAAGCGATTTCTACCAGCACGCGTTGACGCCAATGACGGACTGACCCCCGGTGACATTCACGTCGATGCCGTTGCACGCTATCTTTATCACATCCAGAATGATGGCACCGCGCTGAGGTTCGGCGTCGCCATCGCCCGGGGAAATTTATACGAACCGGGAACCTATACGATCAGGCGCAAAACAAAGTGGCCAACTTGGCGGCCAACCGAAGACATGATCCTCCGCGATCCCGGCGCTTACGCTCAATTCGATAATGGTGTGGATGGCGGCCCTAATAATCCACTCGGTTCTCGGGCCTTTTATCTTTTCGTGGGAAACCGCGACACGTACCTTCGTATTCACGGTACCCCGCAACCTCGCTCGATCGGCGGGCGCGCGAGTTCCGGCTGTGTAAGGATGGTGATGGCGCATATCATAGGGCTTTACGGCCAGGTATCGCCCGGCGCGACGGCCTTTCTGTACCCACCTGAAGGCTCAGTCAGCGCGAAAAGCTGACTGGATTGCGCAGTTTTGGAAGCTTGCGCTCCGTGCGGCGAGGGCAAGTATGCGGGTGTTCGTGCGTGCCGGATATTGTTGCGACGACGTTCGATCACTGACTGAGGCCGCCAGATCGGGGCAGTACAATCGTTTAGATTAATGAAGTCTAGCTGGTTGCGATCGGTTCTGATCGCGGCCGGGTGCAAATTTTGTTGCCGCGGACGGTTATGAGCGGAAGCATGGTTGTTTCAACCGGTCCGACATGCTGATACCAGTAACATCCATCCTCCGGCAGAAGACGGACAGCTTCAAGATCCTGATAGGGGGCAGCCATTGCGATAACGGCTTCGGGTAGGTCGTCAATGAAGCCTGTGTTCGCACCGCCAGTTCCGTTTATGCCCGAAGCATTGCACGCGCTGAGCACGAAAATTGACGAATTTGCTACAATGTTGCGGACCTTCATAATTGCCGTTCCTTACTATTTATCTAATTGGAGATGGTTCCATCCAGCATTGGCACCACCTGCTTGCGTCCGCATTTGCATCTGGTACCAAAACTCTGGTTGTTAGACAAATGCCGTAATCGCGTGGTGCTGCGCAGGACTATTTTCAAGCGCATTTGAAGCAGCCCTATCTCAGGCCAGACTTAGGATCGCCCGCCCCAAGTGTTTTTGAGATTGTTGCTCGCGTCCACAAGACTGCGCGCAGAATCTTCTATATCGGTAAAGAAACTATCTGTTTCAGTGCTTTATAGGCTTGAAATACTGCGCTATGCTTAGGGGCCTTGACCTTCTGGTGACTGGAACCCCTATCTCGAAGTGAGCTATAGATAGGGGAGAATTCATGAGTGACCATTTGCCTGGCCGGCGCGCGCGCCGACGAACAGGCCGCCTATGTCGGCCCAATGCACTCTGAAGTGTGGCAAGAAGGCCGGGCGCCTCGTATTGATTTATGTCAGCGCGAGGAAAGCGGATGCGGGTATTGTGACCGAGTGGGGGTCCGATCTGAGCTTGGCGGCAATCTCAGTCCGGTTGTAACTCAGGAAGGTGGCCCTTTTTGACCAAGTCTGAACAATTAACTGCCCGGCAAAACCTGACCGTGGCACAGTCCACGGAACCCGCCCGCGCGTCGCGTGTCCCAGCCCTGCGCCCTGCAATGCAACCCTCTGTCCCCAAACTGCGTTTATGGCTCTGGGGCATCCTCGGAATCTCCGGTCTAGCGCTAGCCTTCGTCGCGTCTTCGCAACTTTGGATGGCGCGAGCCCCGGCAGTCTCAGTCGAGATTGCCGCATTCTCCCCCATCACGCGGGTTCTCGCTGTCAATGGCCGGATCGCAGCAGTTTCCTCGGTTGAACTTCGCGCAGCCGGGACCGGCAGGCTAATCGCGCTTCCCGTGGTTGAGGGTGATTTGGTCGAGGCGGATCAGATATTGGCCCAGGTCGATGCGAAGGCACAGAATGCCGCTGTTCGCCAGGCCATGGCTGGCCTTGATGCTGCCCTTGTTGCTCAGCAACAGGCGCTGGCAACCTATGAGCGCGATGCGGCTCTCGGTGCGAATGTCGCAAAGACCGTGCTGGAGAGCGATACTCGTGCTGTTCAATCGGCGGCACAGGACGTGGCTCGTATGAGCGCCGCCCTCGATCAGGCGCAGGCCTTGCTGGAGAGCTACACCATACGCGCCCCGATTCTCGGCAGCATCCTAGCGCTCGACGCCGAGGTCGGACAACTCGTCGGGCCCTCCACTCCGCTGCTGACGCTGGCTGATCTAAGCGAATTGGTGGTCGAAGCGGATGTGGACGAAGCCTATGCCACTCAAATCGTCCGCAACCAGCCCGCCGTCTTGCAACTGGCGGGCGATATCGGCACTCGTGAGGGGCATGTCACCTTCGTCTCGGCCCGCGTAGACGAAGCTACTGGCGGTCTCGCCATCAAGATAGCTTTTCACGCGCCCGTTACGGCCCCCATCGGCTTGACAGTTGCGACGAATATCATCGTCGATCAGCGCAGTGCGGCGCTGACCGTTCCACGCACCGCCATGCTGACGAACACGGGCGAGCTTGGGGTTCTTGTGGTCACAGATGGCTTGGCACAGTTCCAGCCTCTTACAGTCCTGGATTGGCCCGCCGCGCGCTTGATCGTGACCGCAGGTCTGACCGTTGGCGACGTGGTGATCGCGGATGCGACTGGGATCGCGGCCGGGCAAGCCGTCCTGGTGGACCAGCCCTGATGCTTTACGCGCTCAAGATAGCGGCCCGGTACCTGACGGCGAACAAGGCGCAGACAACGCTTCTGGTGGTGGGCGTCGCGGTGGGCGTTTTCATTTTCATCTTCATGTCCGCCCTGATCGGGGGACTTGCCGAATTCATTATGCTGCGCACCGTGGGCGACATCTCGCATATCACCATCGAGGCCGAGACCGAAGATCCCGCTCTGCTGATATCGCCTGAGGGTCATGTGCTCGTCGTGACCGAACGAGGCCGTACGCGAACAGCGACTTTGGCCGAGGCAGCCACGTGGCTGCCTCTGATCGAGGCCGTACCGGGGGTCCGCGCCGTCTCGCCGCAGATCAGCGGCGCGGGGTTCCTGACTCGTGGGGCCCAAGTCAGGCAGGTCAGCGTGACGGGGGTGGAGCCGGGGCGCGAGTCCGTGATCCTGGATCTGAGTGGCTATATAGGCGAAGGCTCGGCGCGGCTGAGCTCGGGACTGATTGTGCTTGGCCGCGATCTAGCAGACGATCTGGCCTTGTCGCTCGGTCAGACGCTGCGGGTACAAAGCTCGAATGGTGTCACGTCGGCCCTGACGCTGAGCGGGATCTTCGAGACGGGTAACGCTGTAATGGATAGCGCACGTGCCTTCGTCAGCCTCTCTACCGCACGCACGCTCTTTGCCATTCCTCAAGGCGTGACTCGGATCGAAATAAAGCTCAATGACCTGAACGCTGCCGACGCCACGGCCCTTCGGATCCGAGCGTTGACGGGACTTGATGCGGTCCCCTGGACGGATGGAGCCGAACAGCTGATGGAGGCCTTGGATGCGCAGGCGCAGACCGGGTATTTCCTGAAAACCTTCGCGCTCATTACCATAGTGATAGGCGTTGCCTCGGCGTTGTTGCTGTCCACCTATCGACGTCGCCCTGAGATCGGAATCATGCGAGCGATGGGGGCCCCGCGCAGCTTTGTCGTCTTCGTCTTCGTCACGCAAGGGGCTTTGATCGGACTGATGGGAGGGCTCATGGGGGCGGCACTGGGATACCTTGCGCTTCTACCCTTCCCCTCGCGGGATGCGTTCGAGCCGGGAATGTTGCCGATGGACATAACTCAGGGCTCCTATGGCCTCGCCATCACCCTGACTGTAGGTGGCGCCATCCTCGCCTCGATACTACCGGCACGCTCAGCTGCGCGGGTCGATCCGGTCACGGCGATTGGACAATGAGCAAGCTTCTGGAGGTGCGCGACCTGGTTCAGACATACGGTACGGGCGAGGTGGCAACACGCGTGCTGCGAGGTCTGTCCCTGAAGCTTGAGACCGGAGAGATGGCCGCTTTGCTGGGCCCATCGGGTTCGGGCAAGAGCACGCTTCTGACGATTCTCGGAACGCTGATGAAGCCAACATCGGGCAGTTACGAGATGCTCGGCCAGGACATGATCGCCGGCGATGACGCCACGCTGACGGATTTTCGCAATCTCCACATCGGCTTCGTGTTCCAGTTTCACAACTTGCTGCCCGACTTCACGGCCCTCGAAAACGTAGTCTTTCCCACCGCCATCCGAGCGGGACACGAGACGCCGGCTGCCCGTGCTCGTGCGCGCGCACTGCTGGTGCGCATGGGGCTGGCCGACCGGATCGACTTTCCCACGACCAATCTTTCAGGCGGGCAGAAACAACGCGTCGCTGTCGCCCGGTCTCTGATGAACTCCCCCGAACTCGTGCTCGCCGATGAGCCGACCGGTAACCTCGATCGCGCCTCTGCGATGCAGGTGATGGAACTGATCGCGGAGATCAATCACGAGGAAGGCACGACCTTCCTGATCTCGACGCATGACGAGAAGATCGCAACACTTTGCCGTCGCGAGATCGTGG
>CAJQNG010000032.1 GCA_905479635.1 uncultured Boseongicola sp.
AAATCCCGGATCACACCGGACGGCGACCTCGCCTGATCGCCCAATTGCCCCCCCGCTCCGGCTTCGCGGAAACTTCCCGAAAAGCCGAAGCATCCCCGGATGCTCGACACGCAATGTAGCCAAGGCGTTCAATTGAACATCCCATGGCCCCCGCCCCATCCACGCGTCCTGCTAGCGAGCTGCATGAAGGACGAAGGCCCGTTCATCCTGGACTGGCTCGCGTGACACAGGGCCCTCAGCGTCACAGATTTCGTTGTCTTTTTTAAATGATTGCACCGATGGAACCGACACACTTCTAGATCATCTCGACGCGCGCGGCGACCTCACGCTCCTGCCCAACCTCGGCAGCCTTTTTGGACGTAGCTACTCCCAACCAGCGGCCCTCAGCTTCGTCCAGACCATGCCGGTGTTTCGCGCAGCCGATTTCATGCTCCCAATTGATGTCGACGAGTTTGTAAACATCCGCACAGGCGACGGCACGCTTCAAAGCCTTTTTGGCAAACCTCGATCCCTTCGACGTTTTGTCGATCTGCGAACTGAACTAGGGCAAAAATCACCACGAGGCCTTCCAACCGGGTTGGGTCACTGACCTTTTCCCGGCCGACGACACCCCGCGACCGGGACGTTGGCGCGCCAAAATCGGCGTTAATTATCTGCCCCGCCTGTCGCCACGCGTTGAGAAAATCCGAAACCACCACCCCGACCTTGAACCCTAGGCAACCGACGCCGTCTGGCCTGACGGCGCAGGCAATCGCATCACAGAGCGTGCCGAGGATCCAAAGGAAAACGGTATCATTAGCATGGAAAACGCGACCTCATTTCACTTAAGCACTACCCGTTGCGCTCGATCAACAGCTTCCTCGTCAAGGCGTGGCGATGGCGTCATCAAAGACAAACAAGTCTCAAATGCGTATTCCCGGCACCGCAATCGCAACTCGCACCGAAATATGGACATTTCAAAGGGCCAGTCCCTCGCGCGCGCTGCCGACAAAGACTTCGTGGATGACGAAAAACTCATGCCCCTCCACAACGCCTGCAACGCCGCCCACCAAGTACGGATCGACGCGCTGAACGCCAAGCCCGACTACCGCGCCCGGCGTGCGGAAATCATGAACATCGCTGTGGAACAGAAAAAGCCGTCGCCGGCGAAAGGCGCCGGCGGCGACCCTAAGAACGACTGAACGGCTACCATCTGATGCCGGTAGCATCAGCGATATGATCGCTCGAGGTACTGCAGTACGATGTCTTCGGTGAGAGTATCGTTGGTTGTCGAAAAGTCGCCGCGCCCCAAAAGTGGCAGCCCCAGTAGCGTTTCTTCAATTGCGGAAATTCCCGCTGTACCTTGTGCGACGAGCGCCCTTTCATCAGCCGCATAAGGTCGCTCACCGCCAGTTTCGGTGGCACCAACACGAACACATGCACATGGTCGCCGCAGCAAGCTCTTCTTCATCGACCGCGCCATCTTCCATCGAAGATATGCCGTCTCCATCGCTGTCCTCAACCAAAGCCTGTGCCCAGACCGCGCCGCCAAACATCGCACAAGCGGCTAAAATCGAAATAATTCCCATCCGAATCTCTCCTGATTGAATGGCGGTCCCGCCGACAGGCGGATGAAGCTTCGACACCGATATGAGGGGTCAAACTCACCCGTCACAACCGTCCAGACGCCCCTTGTGAGTCTCCGGCCATTTCGCGCCCCCCCAAACCAACCGCGCCGTTCAGCCGAGGCCAATGCACAAACCCGCCGAAAGCGCGCGCCCGCCGACCCAAACCGGCAAAAGCAGCAAGCCCTTGCCAGATTGCCCTCGCGCCCCACTTAAAAGACATGATTTCATACCGCGCCTACGCCATCCTTGTGTTCACCGCCGCCATCGCCTTCGCGGCGGGGCCGTTCATCATCTCATTTGACGGCTTTGATCCAAACGCCTACCCGGTGCCGCAAGACAGCCCTCCGGCCCAACCCGCGGGCTACGCATTCGCGATCTGGGGACCGATCTACCTCTGGCTTCTTGCCTCGACGGGCTTTGGCCTTTTCGCACGGGCTGATGATCCTGACTGGGCCGCCACGCGCCCGCCGCTTCTCATCTCGCTCGCAATAGGAGCAATCTGGCTTCCCGTGGCGGAAGTCAGCCCCATCTGGGCCACTGTCCTGATCTGGGCAATGCTGGTCACCGCGCTTATCGCCCTGTTGCGGACGCCCCAGAACGACCGGTGGCTTCTGCGCGCACCAATTGGCCTCTATGCGGGCTGGCTAACGGCTGCCAGCAGCGTCTCGGTCGCACTTTTGGGTGCAGGCTACGGCGTGGCATTCAGTCAGGTCACTTGGGCGGTCATTACCATATCGATCGCTTTCGTCATCGCGATGATTATGATCCTGACCCGAAAAGCGCCCGGCACATACGTCTTTGCCGTCGCATGGGCGTTGATCGGCCTGGTCGTGCAAAACATGACGACAATACCGATGATCGCAGCCCTTGCGGCCGTAGGAGCCGTTACGCTTGCAACGCTCTTCGTTTCCGTCATCCGCAAAGCCGAAACGGGCGTGCAGGCGTAAAAGGTCACTCTTTCAGGGATGGCTTTCCAAGGTGCTTTCGCAGCCGCGAAGGCGTCGACTTCTTCTTATTCTTGTAGGGGTTCTGGTCTGCCTGACTGCGAAACCAAAGCCGAATCGGCGTTCCCGGCATATCAAAGTCGACCCGTAACCCATTGATAAGATAACGTTTATACGAATCAGATAACTTCTCGGGGTTAGACGCCATAACGACAAACCCCGGTGGCCGGGTCTTCGCTTGCGTCATGTAGCGAAGCTTAATGCGCCGCCCACCCGGTGCGGGCGGTGGATGTGCTTCAATCATACCAGACAGCCAACGGTTCAGTTTTGACGTCACCACACGCGCATTCCACGTGATGTAAGCTTGTTCAACAGCCTCGCGCAGACGATCCATGCCGCGTCCGGTTTTCGCCGATACCGTGACCAAAGGCGCGCCGCGCAGCTGAGGCAACAGCCGCTCAAACGATTCCCTCAAATCCCGCAGTTTTTCCTGCTTGTTCTCTTCCACGTCCCACTTGTTCACGGCGACTACTACCGCGCGCCCCTCGCGCTCGGCCAGATCAGCAATCCGCAAATCCTGTTGCTCGAATGGGATCGCCGCATCCAACAGCACGATCACCACTTCCGCGTATTTAACCGCCCGCAAACCATCGGCTACCGACAATTTTTCAAGCTTCTCCTGAACCCGTGCCTTTTTACGCATGCCCGCCGTGTCAAAAATGCGCGTCGGCATCCCGTCCCAATCAAGCGGAAGCGAAATCGCATCCCGCGTAATCCCGGCTTCAGGACCCGTCAAAAGGCGATCTTCGCCCAGCAACTGATTGATCAGCGTTGATTTTCCAGAGTTCGGACGCCCCACAACCGCAACCTGCAATGGCCGGGCGATCGTCGGCATCCGGATCTCGTCCGATGCGTCTTCATCGACATCAACGTTGGTCAACGGTGCCGCTTCTTCCACCGCCGCCTGGGCCTTTTCGCCTTCTTCTGCAACCGGGCGCAGAAACTCCAACAGCTCTGGCATCCCCTCGCCGTGCTCTGCCGACATCCGCACCGGCTCGCCCAATCCAAGCGAATACGCCTCGATAAGCCCGCCTTCACCAGCGCGGCCCTCGGCCTTGTTCGCCGCCAAAATCACATGCGCCGATTTCTTGCGCAGGATATCCGCAAACACCTCATCGTCCGGCAACACTCCAACTCGTGCATCGATCATAAACAAACAAGCGTCCGCCATTTCCACGGCCCGCTCAGTTAGTTTGCGCATCCGTCCGGGCAGGCTGTCGTCCGTCGCATCCTCAAGTCCCGCAGTATCAATCACGGTAAACCGCAACTCTCCAAGGCGTGCCGCCCCTTCGCGCAAATCCCGAGTCACCCCTGGCTGATCATCCACCAAAGCAATCCGCCTTCCAACCAACCGATTGAAAAGAGTAGATTTTCCGACATTCGGTCGCCCGACGATGGCCAATGTAAATGACATGGGGTCCTGCCCAAAAGTAACGTAAGATTGCGCTCTTACACGCTTAAACGATCAGCGAAAAGCGCGGATCTGTCCGTTGTCGGTCACAAGGTACAAAACACCACCCGCAACCACCGGATTGCGCGCCGCGCCGCGACCAAGGTCCGTCTCGCGCAAGACGGCTCCGGTCACCGGATCAAACTCGCGCAAAACCCCGTCATCAGACGCCACAATCAACCGACCACCTGCCACGACCGGCCCGTAATGCACGAATGTCGACTTCGATCGGCTGGCGCGGCGAGCCTCAAACAAGGGCAACTCTACCGACCAGATCTGCTGCCCCGTCGCCGCATCAAGCCGCGTCAGCACGTTCTCCGGCGTCACAAAAAACAGCGAATTACCGCCAAGCCAAATCGGGTTCAACGCCCCGACCCGCGCTGTCCACTCCGCCTGCCCTGAGGCAAGCGATATTGCCGCAACGCGCCCTGCATGACTGCCCGCATAAAGACGCGTTGTGTCCACAACTGGCGCGCCGCTCAAATCGCCAACGGCAGAAAATGCACGGCTGATATCTTGCCCGGCCACGCTTGCGGCCCAGACCTGCGCGCCGGTACTTGTTCCAGCTGCCACCATCTGCCCCGACGCAAACGGGAACACCACTATTGGGCCAGCGACAGAAGGCCCCGGACCACCAACAAGAGCCGACACACCCTTACGCCCCAAAACTTCCCAAAGAATACGGCCGTTTGCAGCATCAATCGCCCACCCCGTCGCATTGCGTGTGGTCACGAACACCCGGTCGCCGTCGACCGCAGGCGCACCCGTCGCCGGGGAATTTAGCCGCTGCGTCCACCGCACGGCACCGGTCGAAACATCAATCGCCGTCAAGGTGCCAAAGCCGCTCGTCGCAAATAGTGTGTTGCCCGATACCGCGAGACCGCCGCCCGAAGCGTCGTCCGCCCGGTCGCTTTCCGGTGTCAGATCGTGGGTCCAAAGCGTTTGTCCGCTTAACGAAAACGCCGACACCAAAGCGCGACTGTCCTGGGTAAATATACGACCATCTGCAATCACCGGGTCTGCTGTGATCCGGTGGCCACGGGAATTTCCGTCGCCGACCGACGCCGACCAAATCGGCTCCAACGCGCGCTGAAGAGCCGGATGAGCGATGGAATGGGCGGCATTTCCGCCAGGATGCGTCCAGGCTGCGTTCACTTGCGCGACGGGCAATCCAACTGACGGTGCCGGCCCTTCTGCAATGCCCGGTCCCAGATCGGCAATCACCGTCGCAGTGCTGTCACCACGGTCTCGCACATCAAGCCGCT
Organism: uncultured Boseongicola sp.; assembly: GCA_905479635.1. GTDB lineage: Bacteria > Pseudomonadota > Alphaproteobacteria > Rhodobacterales > Rhodobacteraceae > Boseongicola. The sequence goes on from CAJQNG010000032.1 coordinate 5,327, forward strand.
CGCCGGGCAGGATCACCTCATCGTCGCCGCAGCCCGCAAGGATCGCCAAAGCAATCGCCACTCCCGACACTGATTTAAAGCTGCTACTCACCACGATGTGCCCTTCACTCGGCCCTTAATCCAGACGGTTACCCGGTGGTCAGAGACCCACCCAATGCCACAATCAACTGCGACGCACGACGGCGCAAGTCCTGACTTGTTTCCGCATCTGCCACGATCTCGCGAAGTTGCGCAATCGCGGTCTCTGCATCGCCCTTTTCAATCTCGGCCAAAGCGATCTGTTCTGCCGCCAAAAGCCGGAACGATCCGCCCCCAAGGGCCAGGGCATTCAGCCGCGCGATCCGCTCGTCAGGATCCGTGGTGCCAGACCCAAGAATAACCGCCTTCAGCGTCGCCAGGTCCCGGTAGGGGCGCGGCGCATTCGTGTCCGACGCCAAGTCTTCAAGCAAAGCCACTGCCTCGGCGCGATCATCGCTCGCCAAAGCCGCTTCAGATCGCATCAGGGACAAAATCGCTATGCGCGCCGCATTATCACCCGTTGATATTTCAGCCAACGCCGCGCTGCGCGTCTCGGCGTCGCCGTCAAAGGCTGCAAGAATCGCATCACCTGCGCTTTGAGCAGACGCCTCGGCTTGCGCCTTGCGCCATTCGTTCCATGACGCGCCGCCGACAATCACCACAATCGCCAATGCGGCAATCCAACCATAACGCTTGAACAAGCGATACAGGCGATCCTTGCGGACCTCTTCGCTTACCTCGTTGATAAACGAGTCTTGATCCGACACCTGAGCACTCCCTTAATCGGTCATTTTTTTTAACATTTGCGCCCTCATATCGCGCGTTTTTACCGATTGCAAAGGCAGGAAATCATACCACCCTCTTGCAATTTGCAAAAAAAAAGCAGAAATGCTAAATCTGAACCGATCAGTTCAGTGAATTCAGCGGGCGTTTGCGGCTATTTTTCCGCCGTCCAAAAGCCATAAGAGGCATATCATGCGCCTGTTTCCAATCGTAACGGCAATTCTTGTCGTAGGAGTTCTGTTTCTTCTAGTATTTCAACGCGATGAACTCGTCACGTTTTCCGGAGCAGAAACCGAAACCGTCCAGGAAGAAGTGTTCGACGCAGTCGTGGATCGCGACGAAAACGCGCCGCTCGCGCCAGTCAGTGTGGTTGCCATCCGCTCGTCCGCCTCGACAATCGACGGCGCGGTTGTCCTGCGCGGGCGCACTGAAGCGTCTCGTCAGGTTATTATGCGCGCCGAAACATCTGGTCAGGTGATCTCGGATCCCCTGCGCGCCGGTGCCCGCGTACAGAAAGGCGATCTTCTTTGCCGCCTTGATCCCGGCACTCGTGCCATTGCCCTTGCCGAAGCGCAGGCCGGTCTGCGCGAAGCCGTTACGCGTCTGCCCGAATCTCAGGCCCGCGTCGCTGAGGCACGCGCGCGCCTGAACGAGGCCGAGATTAATGACAACGCCGCCGAACGCCTGTCGCAAGGCGGATTTGCCTCCGACTCCCGCGTCGCACAAGCCACCGCAAGCGTAGAAGCCGCGCGCGCCGGCGTGCAGTCCGCCGTCAGCGGCGTGGAAAGCGCGCGCTCCGGCATCCAGTCCGCCGAAGCCCGCGTGGCTGCTGCCGAAAACAACCTAGAGCAACTCGAAGTCCGCGCGCCCTTTGGCGGCCTCCTTGAGACCGACAGCGCCGAGATTGGCACCCTGATGCAGCCCGGCGCGCTTTGCGCCACCATCATTCAACTTGATCCGATCAAGCTTGTGGGCTTTGTGCCGGAAACCATGGTCGACCGCGTAAATCTTGGCGCTCTTGCTGGCGCGCGCCTTGCCTCGGGGCGCGAAGTCGTGGGCCGCGTGACCTTCCTCAGCCGCTCGGCTGATCCGACCACGCGCACGTTCCGCGTCGACGTCGAAGTGCCGAATGCAGACTTCTCGATCAGCGACGGCCAAACCGCCGAAATTGGCGTGCAATCCGCCGGAAACACCGCGCATCTGTTGCCGCAATCCGCGCTTACGCTGAATGACGCGGGCGATCTTGGCGTGCGCCTCGTGGTCGACAACATCGCCACGTTCGCACCCGTTATTGCACTGCGTGACACCACCGAAGGCTTTTGGGTCGGCGGTCTGGCGCCAAGCGTCGACGTGATCGTCGTGGGACAGGAATTTGTCACAGATGGCGTTCCCGTTACGGTCACCTACCGCGAGGAGACCACCCAATGACCGGTATCGTCGACTGGGCTGCGGGCCGTGCCCGCATGGTCATCGCCTTCATCATCCTGTCAATTATGGCAGGCGCGCTGGCCTACGCAAGCCTGCCCAAAGAGGGCGAACCCGACATCGAAATTCCGGCACTGTTCGTCTCGGTCCCCTTCCCCGGCATCTCGGCGGAAGACAGCGAGAAACTGCTGGTCAAGCCGATGGAAACCGAACTGGCCGACCTCGATGGGTTGAAATCCATCTCCGGCACTGCCTCCGAAGGTTACGCCGGCATTGCGCTTGAATTTGAATTTGGCTGGGACAAAACCAAGATCATGGCCGACGTCCGCGACGCCATGAACAGCGCCGAAGCCCAATTCCCTTCCGGCGCCAAACAATACTCAATCAACGAGATCAACTTCTCCGAGTTCCCGATTATCATTGTGAATCTCACTGGCGCACTGCCCGAACGCACCCTTCTGCGCGTGGCCAAAGACCTGCAAGACCGCCTGGAAGCACTTGAACCCGTCCTTGAAGCCGCTCTCACCGGTCACCGCGACGAAATGGTCGAGGTTATCATCGACCCGCTGCGCCTTGAAGCCTACAACGTCACCGCCGGCGAACTGATCAGCGTTGTCACAAACAACAACCAACTGATCGCTGCCGGTGAAGTCGAAAGTGCAACCGGCGCCTTCGCCGTCAAAATCCCATCCTCCTTTAACGACCAGCGCGACATCTACAGCCTGCCGGTTAAAGTGGATGGCGACCGCGTGATCACCCTCGGCGATCTCGCCGAAATCCGCCTCACCTTCGAAGACCGAACCGGTACAGCCCGGTTTAACGGCGAAACCACCGTCGCCCTGCAAGTCGTGAAACGCAAAGGCTTCAACATCATCGACACCGCGGCACTTGTTCAGGCCGAAGTCGAAGCCGAACGCGCCTCGTGGCCGCCCGAATTACAAGACGCCATCAAAGTCGGCACCTCCAATGACCAGTCCCGCACCGTTGGCTCGATGGTCAGCCAACTTGAAGGCTCTGTCCTTACCGCCATCGCGCTTGTGATGATCGTTGTGCTTGCGACCTTGGGCTCGCGTTCGGCCCTTCTCGTCGGCTTTGCGATCCCGACGTCTTTCCTTTTATGTTTCGCTTTCCTCGCGCTGATGGAAGTCACCGTCTCCAACATCGTCATGTTTGGCCTGATCCTTGCGGTCGGCATGCTGGTGGACGGCGCCATCGTCGTCGTGGAATACGCCGATAAACGCATCCAGGAAGGTGCGGGCCCCATGCACGCGTTCGTCGAGGCGGCAAAACGCATGTTCTGGCCCATCGTGTCGTCCACCGCGACCACGCTCTGCGCCTTCCTGCCCATGCTGTTCTGGCCGGGCGTACCAGGCCAGTTCATGGGCATGCTTCCCGTCACCCTGATCTTTGTTCTGACCGCATCGCTTGTCGTGGCCCTTATCTACCTTCCCGTCATGGGCGGCGTAGCCGGCCGCATGAGCCGGGGCTTTGAACGCTCGTCTGCCGCGCTGAAACGCTCGACACCCTGGTGGGTCCGCGCACTCCTCGTGCCGCCATCGCTTTACTTGATGTTCCTTGCCGCCATGCAGGTCCTGAACCCAGAATACCTCCTCGGGGAAGGCACAGGCTTGGGCGGAAGCATCTTCGGCGCAGTTCTCTTCGTGGTTGGTGCTATGGTGTCATCTATTACCCTAGGCGCCGCCAAAGTCGAACGTCGCGAGCGACCTATCAACGCCGGCTACCACCGCACACCTTTTGGCCACTTCATCAAATTCATCGCCGGCAACCCAGTCATGCCGGTTGTGTCCATCGTCGCCATTGGCTTTTTCGTCGTCTCGGTCTTCGGCTACTTCGGAGCCAACAATAACGGCGTCGAATTCTTCGTCGAAAGCGAACCCGAACAAGCCATCGTCTACGTGCGCGCCCGCGGCAACCTTGGCATCATGGAGAAAGATCAACTCGTCGCTCAGGCAGAAGACGTCATCCTCGACACCAACGGCATCGACAGCGCATTTGCATTTGCAGGCGCTGGTGGCCTCAATGCCAATACCGGCGGAGCGTCCGGCCCCACCGACACCATCGGGCAGGTTCAGATCGAATTGATCCCATGGGAGCGGCGCGCTGATTACGCCAACACTCACGACGTCACTCTGGAACAACTAGACGGCGACGCGGTGCTGGTCGATCTTCAGGCACGGCTTGACCAAATCCCCGGAATTAAAGTCGAGATCCTGAACCTCAGCCGTGGCCCGGCATCAGGAAAGCCAGTGCACCTGCGTCTGAAATATGATGATTGGGAACAGCTTCTCTCGACCACCGCCATGGTGCGCACAAAGTTTGAAAACACCCCGGGTCTTGTCGACATCGAAGACAACATGCCCCTGCCTGGCATCGACTGGCAGATCAACGTGGACGTCGAGAAAGCAGGTCGCTACGGCGCGAACGTCGCCGCCGTGGGGGGCATGGTCCAGCTTGTCACGCGCGGCGTGCTTCTGGATACAATGCGCGTCGACAGCTCGGACGAAGAAGTCGATATCCGCGTTCGCCTGCCGGAAAAAGACCGCGTCCTTTCAACACTGGACACGCTCAAAGTTCGCACAGCAGACGGCCTTGTGCCGCTGTCGAACTTCATCACCCGTGAACCCGTCGCACAGCTGGCGCAGATCAACAGGGTCGACCAGAAACGCTACTTCGACGTCAAAGCCGATGTCGTACCGGACCTTTTGAACGACGACGGCGTGCCGATAACCCCGAACGAGCGCATCGCGTTCCTCACGGACTGGATCGAAGGCGAAAGCCCGCTGCCAGCAGGCATGGATTGGGAATGGACCGGCGATCAGGAAGACCAGGCCGAAAGCCAGGCCTTCCTTCAGGTCGGCTTCTCTGCCGCTCTGGGTCTGATGTTCATCATCCTGCTGGCGCAGTTTAACTCGTTTTATAACGCTACGCTGGTGCTTCTAGCGGTGGTTTTGTCGACCACCGGCGTCCTCATCGGAATGCTTGTGATGGGCCAACCCTTCTCGATCATCATGACCGGAACGGGGATAGTCGCTCTTGCGGGAATTGTAGTGAACAACAACATTGTCCTGATCGACACCTATCAGGAATACTCGCAATACATGCCCCGGATCGAGGCCATTGTGCGCACCGCCGAGGCGCGCATCCGACCGGTCCTTCTGACGACGATCACCACAATGGCGGGCCTGGCACCGATGATGTTCGGTCTCAGTCTCGACTTCATTGGTGGCGGCTATTCCATCGACAGCCCGACAGCGCTTTGGTGGAAACAACTGGCAACCGCAGTGGTCTTCGGGCTTGGCATTGCCACGGTTCTGACGCTTATCTTCACGCCATCCATGCTCGCCCTGCGGGTCTGGTTCTGGACCGGCGCGTATAGAACTATCAACACATTGCGCGCCCTCAGCCACGGGTCAGGCTCCAGAACCGCCCGCGATCAGGCGCTGCGCAAAGCGGCCCGGAAGATCGAAAACCCCGAAATTATCTGGGACGTATCCGATGATCCATCCGCACCACGCGCGGCGGGCAGCCCGGATTTGCGGGCAGCCGCGGAATAACGACGCCATCACGACGCACGACAGCACAGGAGATGGGTGGCACTGCCCCCCTTTTCACGCGCGCCGGCAAAGCCCGTTCGCCACGTTAAGGCTTCGCTAATGCGGTCATTTGACCTTGCCAGCAGGGCTGAAAAACCAGCCCGCGCTAACGCAGTGTTCAGCGAACATGCACCAACGCAACACCGACGTCGTATCGACGTTATGGATAACTCAAAGAAAGGCAGCGTATCAGCGGCTTAGATCGCGAGCTTCAGAAGATATCGGTGAAAGCGAAAATCCGCCGCACGCCCACACAACCCTTCCTTAAACCGACTGCGCGCGCCTTCACGCAGCGCGATCTTTCTCAGCCGCCTGACGATGCCAAAGCGACGCATAACGCCCCCCGCGCTTCAGTAACTCATCATGAGTGCCTTCTTCGGCAATCACGCCACTTTCAAGCACAACAATCTGATCCGCATGAGCAATCGTCGACAACCGATGCGCGATGGTCAGAACGGTGCGTCCCTCGCCCATCGCGTTGAGTTCGCTCTGAATTTCCGCTTCGGTTTCGGTATCCAAAGCGCTCGTCGCCTCGTCCAGAAGCAGGATCGGAGGGTTCTTCAATAGCGTGCGCGCAATCCCAACACGCTGCTTTTCTCCTCCCGACAACTTCAAGCCACGCTCACCCACGGACGTATCATAGCCGTCGGGCAAGCTTGAAATAAAGTCATGGATCTTCGCCGCTTTCGCCGCCTCAACGATCTCGGACCGCGCCGCTTCGGGCCGCCCATAGGCGATATTGTAAAAGATGGTGTCGTTGAACAAAACCGTATCCTGCGGAACCACTCCGACCTGCGCATGAACCGAGGCTTGCGTCACATCTCGCAGGTCCTGCCCATCAATCCGAAGCGCGCCACCATCCACATCATAAAACCGGAACAACAGCCGGCCTACGGTCGACTTTCCCGACCCCGAAGGACCAACAATCGCAACCGTTTTGCCCGCAGGCACAGTTAGCGAAACGCCCTTTAAAATGGGACGAGCAGCGTCGTAGCCGAACAGGATATCGTCCAGGACAATCTCGCCGCCCTTGATCTCAAGCTCTTTGGCGTCCGGCTTGTCATTCACATCGGCAGGCTGCTCCAAAAGATCGAACATTTCACCCATGTCCACAAGGCTTTGGCGGATTTCCCGGTAGACAGTACCAAGGAAATTCAGCGGCATGGTGATCTGGATCATATAGGCGTTTACCATCACGAAATCGCCCACGGTCAATTGCCCCGACTGCACTCCCATCGCGGCCATTACCATCACAATGATCAGCCCTGCCGTGATCAGGACTGACTGGCCAAAATTCAAAAACGCCAGCGAATACGACGTCTTCAACGCCGCCGCCTCATAGCGCTCCATCGCCACGTCATAACGCGCCGCCTCGCGCGCCTCGGCACCAAAATACTTGACCGTTTCAAAGTTCAGAAGACTGTCGATGGCCTTTTGGTTGGCATCGGTATCCTGATCATTCATCTCCTTGCGGATTTTCACCCGCCATTCCGTCACCTTAAAGGTAAACCAGATGTAAAGCGCGATTGTGACGGCAATAACAGCAACATAGCTAAAGTCGAAAACCACCGCCAGAACAACGCCGATCATCACCAATTCAAGGATCAGCGGACCGATCGAAAACAGCATGAACCGCAACAGGAAATCGACTCCCTTCACCCCTCGCTCAATGATCCGACTCAATCCACCCGTCTTGCGCGTGATGTGGTAGCGCAGCGATAGCCGGTGAATATGCGAGAACGTCTGAAGCGCCAGCTGCCTCAAAGCCCGTTGACCAACAGCCGCAAAAATTGCATCGCGCAATTGCTGGAACCCAACGCCGAATAGCCGCGCCAAACCGTAAGCAACGGTCAAGCCGACGGCCCCCAAAGTCATCATCCAGACCGCATCCGTCTGGTCGCCGGACAAAGCATCAACGGCGGCTTTATAAAAGAACGGTGTGCCAACCGTCACAAGCTTTGAGACAAACAGCGCCACCAAAGCCCAGACCACACGGCGCTTCACCCACGGATGCTCGTCCGGCCACAGATACGGTGCCACCTTGCGGATTGTCCGCATGCCACTTTTTCGTTCTAAATCAGTTGAATACATACCGCTCATGCTTGCCTCTTTTGCGAACACACAACCTAGGGCGTCGCCGCGTAAATAACCAGTGGCGAAGGCGTTCGAAAACGCACAAAGCCTATCGCCCAATGTCCGGATATACTTAGTCGGGAACAGTAAAAATCTGGCCCGGATATATCAGATCGGGGTCACGGATGCGGCCCGCGTTCGCCTCAAACACCCGGACGTACAAGAGCCCCTCGCCATACTTGTCCCGCGCAATCCCCCAAAGCGTATTGCCCGGCTGCACCGTGATCAAAGCCACAGCTGCGCGCTCTGTTGCGCCCCCTAGATCCAACGCCTGAATTGCTTCGACGGACTCTCGACGAAACGGTGTCTCCGTGCGGGAGACAACATCGCCTTCGACGTCCAACTCGTCGACACGCAATGTGTAGGTGCCGGTGTCGATCTCGGGCAGATCGGCGCGCCATTGCCCGTTCGCGCCAACCGTGGCATCCAAAATTGCCTTATTATTAAGGTAAATACGAACCGATCTTTGCCCCGACGACCGCCCCGTCAAAGCAACCTCGCCCGCGCTGTCATAATTGATCGCATCAATCGAGACGTTGTCGACAACCTGCGGGGCCGCGCCGCCGTTTTGCAAAACCCGTACGCCCTCGCTGTCTGCAAGCATGATCGTCGGCGCAGCATTTTTGACGGCGTCTTCACTCAAGGCCGCCACTGGCGCTTGCACTGGCTCCTGCACCCCAATTGCAGCTGGGACGGTCTTACCTGTCACAACACCCACCAGTGGCTCTGATACAGCCCCCTCAGCGGACGCTATCACTGCCGCGGTCGCATCCTCGACCAGAGTGGCCGCATCGCTATTCTCGACGCCAGCAGACGCAGCAGCGAGCTCGTCTGCAACGACTTCGCCTGCATCCTCAACCAAAGTGGCCGCATCGCCATTCTCGACGCCAGCAGACGCAGCAGCGAGCTCGTCTGCAACGACTTCGCCTGCATCCTCAACTTCGGCCACAATAACCTTCGGACTTGGTGCCAAAATGACCGACTGATCCGCAAAGGCCTCAGAACCGTCCAAAAACCGCTCAAGCAACGTCAAAACTCGCGGCACATCCGCCGTCCCAAGCGACAACAGCGCCACAAAGCTTCCGCCGCCATCCGCACCTGCCTGACCGGCCTCGGCCCCATCCAACAAAAGCGTCAGCGTTGAATTGGCGTCTGCACGCCCAGCAATAACGGTTTCTCCGTCCGGCTCGACACGTACAATGTCAAACACCGCGCTCGAGGTTCGTTCGACGGGCTCAGCCTCAGTAGCAGTCTCAACGTCAGCCACCACCGCCGGCTCATCTTCGGCCTCAGGTATGACTTCGGTTCTTTCTAAGACGATTTCATCTGCGGCAGGTGCAAGCACATCAACCGGCACCGCAACATCTTCTGTCTCGCTGCCCCGCAAACCAAAGAAAAGCGCCAGCGCCAACAGCGCGACAACCAATACGCCACCACTAATCCAGGTCGCTTTCACGCGCCTCTCCCCTGCCTCTCGGGTCTCATCCCTTTGCGCGATCGGTCCCGTCTCCGCGGCCCACGCTTGAGAGACCATAGCAACCCCGCTATCAAGGGTCAAAACCCGTTTCACATAAAGGAGTTGACCGCGTGCGCCTTCCCCCCTTCTCGGTGTGCGTGTATTGCGGCTCGCGCGCGGGCAACGACCCCGATTATCTCGACGCCGCGCGCGACACCGGCAAACTCATCGCACGCGAAGGCTGGCGTCTTGTCTACGGCGCAGGCGACGTCGGGTTGATGGGCGCGGTGGCCCAAGCCGCCACAGACGCTGGCGCCCCCGCAATGGGCATCATTCCCACCCATCTTCTCGACCGGGAAGCCCCCTCGGGCGTGTTTGGCGACAGGATCATCACTGAAACGATGCACGAGCGCAAAAAGGTGATGTTCATGAACGCGGACGCGGTCATTGTGCTGCCGGGTGGTGCGGGCTCACTTGATGAGTTTTTTGAAGTCCTGACCTGGGCGCAACTCGACCTGCACGCCAAACCCATCATTTTGCTCAACGTTAACGGCTATTGGAACCCACTTCTCGCGCTCCTCGATCACGTCATCAACCAGGGCTTTGCTGATGCGTCGATGCGCGCCCTCTTCCAAAGCGTCGACACTATCGGGGAAATCACCGCGGCAATAGGCGCGAAAAGCTAAACGAAAAGTGGACTGACTTAAGCGACCGGCAACACGCGAACCCTCGGTGTTGCGGCTCAGGATCTGGCGTTGCCAGAAATTCAGCCGCCGCGATCATAAGCCCACCGCAAATCTTGTTAACAAGTCCAAACGAGAAGCGTTTCAAAGCGCCTGCCGCGCGCACGCCAAATCAACCCCAAATCAATAGGATAACGCGATCGACGACGATATAGGTGATCCCAAGCCGTAAAAGTGGCGGCAAAACTGGTGCGGCCGGATCAATGAACTGCGGGAAAAGTGCAACAAAGAAGACAACCGCAAACGGATTGGCCATCGACGTAACAACCCTTGCCTGAACAGCCGTGAAGCGTTTCCCGATGTATTGGCCTCAACGTCGCAGGCGTGATCTTTCGACAAACCCAACGAAACTCAAAACCATTTGATTCACACAAACGCGCTGGCCGAGGTTGTAATAATAGCCGCAAGCCCAAAGGCCGCACCCGTCATCTGCAAACAATTCGCCGTTAGATCACCGGCGATCGTATAGAACCTTCGGCGCAATGCGTGACGAATGCTGTTCGAGATAATCGGCAATTGGCTGGTATCAGGCGGCGTTGCGAAAAACACAGCGGCTGCAGCCAAACAGACAAGGTAGGTTTCCAATGACATGCTTTTTTGGCTCCCACGTCTGTTGAAGCAACGGTAGTCCTCGCTCCTGAATAGAGCAATGCAACGCTGGGGAAACGCTTCAAGCGGGAGCTGAGAGAAAAGCGCCAAAGCGTCCTATCCAGACTGCAGCAATTGGCCTTCGCGACTCTCAACTCAGCAGAACTTCCTTACCCCGAACTCACGCATCCCAACTGCGAAGGCTCGGTGTTTTCCTTCCATCCAGAAGCGAATTTATTCCTCGCTATCTTCATTATTTTGGCTATCCGGCCTTTGCAATCTGCAAGTCTTACGTGCTCGTTCCAGTTCTTTTGACCTGGTACAGGTGCCGCCAATAAACCGCCGAAAAACGAAAAAAAACGCGCCTCATGGGCGCGCTTTTCTCATTTAAATTGCCTGCAAAGCTTACATACGGCTTGCAACATTTTCCCAGTTCACCAGGTTGTCGAGGAAATTCGTGAGGTATACCGGACGCTTGTTGCGGAAATCGATGTAGTAGGAATGCTCCCACACATCGCACCCAAGGAGTGCTGTCTGACCAAAGCACAACGGGTTCACGCCGTTTTCAGTCTTGGTTACAGCAAGCGAGCCGTCGGCATTCTTCACAAGCCATGCCCAGCCCGAACCGAACTGACCGGCACCCGCCGCAGAAAACTGCGATTTGAAATCATCGACCGATCCAAAGCTCTCAACCAAAGCGGCGTCAAGCGCGCCCGGCATTCCAGTGTTGCCCGGTCCCATCATCTCCCAAAACTGGTTGTGGTTCCAAAGTTGGCTGATGTTGTTGAAGATGCCGTTCTGCGCAACGGCGTTGGCGTCGTAAGTGCCCTTGATGATGTCCTCAAGCGACTTGTCCGCCCATTCAGTGCCTTCAATCGCCTTGTTGCCATTGGTGACATAGGCGTTGTGGTGCAGATCGTGGTGGTATTCGAGCGTCTCAGCGCTCATGCCTTTAGCGGCAAGAGCGTCGTGCGCGTAGGGAAGATCAGGAAGTGCAAAAGCCATGACATGCCTCTTTGTTATTGGCGTTATCTCTGCCGTGTAACTGTGTCGGTATGCCCCGGTGGTCAAGAGCAACCTTTCTGACGATCAATTAAACTCGGTACTCTTCTGGCCGAAAAAGTCGGCCTAAATGTGCGAAAATCCGTAAATAGCGCTAAAAATACCTTGGCTCCGACCCAGGCTTGGATGCTTGCGTCAATAGGTCAAAAACATACCCTGCAACCGAACGGAAGCACACGACCATAGCGCGGTCTTCGCTTTCAAGCCAAATCGCTGCCGGAACTTGGGCAAGCCGCGTGCGACGCACCTCGCCCACGGGCAAAACGCTGGCGCGCAAGTCCGCCGGTGACAGTTTCGCCAACGCTTCACGCACGCCCGACGCTGTTCCTTTTACGCAAAATGCCGCCCGAGCATCCGAAACGTTCACTGCCAAATGATGGACGCCCGAAAGCCCCGCCGACAAGGCGCCAACGCGCGCGTCGGCTTCGCCGTGTGGGCACACCAACAGCAATTCGTCGGGCGACATCCACAACAACTTATCCGTGCCCCCTGTCGTCATCTGGCGCTGATCCGGAACATTCAGTCCGAGGAGCGTCGCAACCTTGTCGCGAAACTCCGTGTTCCCATAATCGCCCCGGATCGTGACCATCCCGACCAGCCCGGCCTCTGTCACGTCGACAAATCCGTGCGCCGAAGAACCGGCCAATGCGCTCACTGCCTCAGACATTCTGCTTATCCCCATCGCGATCAAAAAACACCTGATGCACGATCTTCGCCAGCACATACGTGCCATCCACGCGGTTGAACTCCATCACCTCGCCCATCCGATCCGGCCCCAATTCGACCAATCCCATGGCAATCCCACGATCCAGCGTCGGCGAGTGATAGGTCGACGTCACGCGCCCCTGCACCACCCTTTGTCCATTGGCGTTCATGCCTTCGCCAACAGCGTAGGACCCATCCGGCAGCACAGAGCCATCAAGGGTTTCCAGCCCAACAAGCTTCCAGCGGAGCGGATCGGTCATATGGTCGCGCTCTTGAGCCCGCTTCCCAAGAAAGTCCTCTTTTTTCTTCGAGATCGCCCAGTTCAGTCCCAAGTCCTGCGGAATAACCGTGCCGTCTGTCTCGTCGCCAATCATGATAAAGCCCTTTTCGGCGCGCATGATGTGCAAAGCCTCGGTGCCATATGGCGTGATCCGAAACTCCGCGCCGGCTTCCAACAGGGCATCCCAAAACGCACGCCCCTGACTTGCGGGAACCGCAATCTCAAAGGACAACTCGCCTGAAAACGATATCCGGAACACACGCGCTGAAAACTGCCCGAGCGCGCCCTCAGCCCATTGCATGAACGGCAAGCCGTCCTTCGACAAATCCATCCCGCCCAGCTTTATCAACACGTCGCGCGCCTTCGGGCCCACAACGCCTATCTGAGCGTATTGTTCCGTCACATTGGCCACGTAAACCTTCCAGTTCCACCACTCGGTCTGAAGCCATTCTTCCATATGCGCGTGGATACGATCAGCCCCGCCCGTCGTTGTATGACAAAGCCAAGTGTCTTCGTCGATCCGGGCCACCACGCCGTCATCCGACAAAAAGCCGTTCTCCGAACACATCAGACCATACCGGCATTTGCCCACCGCCAGCGTCGACATCATATTCGTGTACATCATATCCATGAAACGCCCGGCATCTGGCCCTTTCACGACCAGTTTGCCAAGTGTCGAAGCATCCAAAAGCCCCACGCTATTGCGGGTTGCCAGCACCTCGCGGTTCACTGCCGTTTGGATGTCTTCGCCCTCTTTCACAAAAGCATAGGGGCGACGCCAATGGCCAACCGGCTCCCAATGGGCACCGTTTGCGTCGTGCCAATCATGGATCGGCGTTTTGCGGATCGGCTGGAACAGATCGCCCCGTGCTTCACCCGCAATCGCGCCCATCGAGATCGGATGATATGGCGGGCGGAATGTTGTCGTGCCGACTTTCGGGATGTCCTGCCCCAGTTGACCCGCAAGAACTGCAAGGCCATTGATATTGCTCAGTTTGCCCTGATCCGTGGCCATTCCAAGCGTCGTGTACCGCTTTGCGTGCTCAACGCTTTCGAACCCCTCGCGTGCGGCCAACTCAACATCCGTCACTTTGACATCGTTCTGGTAATCAAGCCAAGCCTTCGAACGCAGCGCGTAAGATGCCTTTTCGGGCATCGTCCAAACCGGGCGCATCGCCTGCACGATTTCAGGATCCGCCGTTGCAGCCGCACCAGCCTTCCCCGAAGCCACCACCTGAATGGCCGCGGCCTCGCCCGTTTTTTGAGCGTCCGACAAAACGTCAGCCGTCGTGAACTCACCATTGGCCGTGCCAGCCGCCAGAACAAAAGCCGCGCCGTCTGCGCCGGTTGGTGCACGCTTAGGGTCAGGTCTGAAGAGCGCGCCGTCGTCTTGCCAGGTGAGCTTGCCACCGCAATGGGACCAAAGATGCACGACCGGAGACCAACCTCCCGCCATCGCGACGCAATCCGCCTGAAGTTCCTCAAGGACGGCGCCCGCGCCCAGAACATCGCAGACAGCAACAGCTTCGACCTTGCCCTTCCCAGTCACTTTGGAAATTCCGCGCCCAGTCATCACGCGGATACCGGCCGCGCGCGCGGCCTCTGCCAGGGGGCCAGTCGCTCCAGATCTCGCGTCCAGAACTACAGCCTCCAAACCGGCGTTTTGCACCGTCAACGCCGTGCGGTACCCATCGTCATTGTTCGTCACAACAACCGTCCGTTGCCCCGGAGCCACGGCATAATTCGTCACGTAGTCACGCACCGCGGAGGCCAACATAACCCCCGGCAAATCATTCCCAGCAAAGGACAAGGGACGCTCGATTGCTCCGGTCGCAGTCACGATCCTCCCAGCGCGAATACGCCAGAGGCGATGCCGCGGTAGGCTGGGATCAGGCGCGTGGTCCGTTAGGCGCTCGTAGGCCAAGGCATAGCCGTGGTCATAAACGCCCGCCCCCATAGTGCGCATGCGCAGCCGCACGTTTGGCATGGCTTCAAGAGTCGCCAAAGTCGTGCTCACCCATTCATCCGCCGAAACGCGATCAATCACCGCGCCATCCACCGGCGCCCGGCCACCCCAATGGGCAGTCTGTTCAATTAACAACACATCGGCACCCGCTTCACCGGCAGCTTTCGCCGCCTGAAGACCGGCAATGCCGCCGCCAACGATCAAAACGTCCACCGTGGCATTGAAATGCTCGTAGTGGTCTGCGTCCCGGTGCCGGGGCGCCCGCCCAAGACCAGCGGATTTGCGAATAATCGGCTCGTAGACATGCTTCCAGAACGACCTGGGCCAAAGGAACATCTTATAATAGAATCCCGCCGGCAAAAACCGCGATAGCTTTGCGTTGATCTCGCCGATGTCAAACTCAAGGCTTGGCCAATGGTTTTGGCTCTCTGCCGCCAGCCCATCGAACAATTCAGTCGTCGTAGCCCGTGCATTTGGCTCGAATGTTTTATCAGTACCAAGGCTCATAAGGGCATTTGGTTCTTCCGCGCCGCTGGCAACGATACCGCGCGGGCGGTGGTACTTGAACGAACGGCCAACAAGCATCTGCCCCTGCCCAAGAAGAGCCGAGGCCAGTGTATCGCCCGCGTACCCCCGCATGGTCTTACCGTTGAAAGTAAACTGGCGCGGTACAGTCCGATCGATCAGGCGACCGCCGGTCTCAAGACGATGACTCATGCGAAGTCCCTCCAGCGCCAACCCGGCACTTTGGCCGAAATCGCTTCACGAATGTCTTTCGGCGGCTCAATTACTTGCGCAGAATATGTTCCAAATACTTCAAGCGTCGACGTGTTACGGGCTGCATGGAACCACTTTCCACACCCATAGGCATGCCGCCACCGCTCGAAATGAACGCCGCGTGGGTTTTCCCGCATAAACATGTATTCCTCGAACGCATTGTCCGAGGACCCGGGGCCGTGGCGCGTCAGATGCGCTTCCCCACCGGCGTCTAATTCGGTCTCGTCACAGGCAACGCCGCAGTAGGGACATTTCAGAATCAGCATGGCGCAACCTGTCTTTCAAACCAATCAAAAGCGCCGCCCGACCGGACGGCACTTGGATAAAGATAAAGGGCTGCCAGGGCAGAGAAGCCAAGCTCGCCCCGGTAAAGCGGTTTAGAAGTTGGAATAGACCTGCTGCGGCTGCTCGGTATTGGCGTAGCCGCGCAGCGAAACGATAAAAAGCCCAACCAGAAGCAAAGGAACTGCCGCACCCACAATAAAGCCCGCAAATGCCCCACGGCGGCGGTGGAGTGATTCGCTGGTTGGCAACCAATTGAGCACTCGTTGCATATCGAAATCTCCTGCTGGTCCTTCCCAACAAATATTGCACGATCCAAAGCCTTCAAGCCAACGAGTTCATTTTGAGACATCGGCGCGTTGACGCGATTGAGACAGTGTTTTTCCACCGAACGGCTTCGCGCACCGCAAAGAGCCCCTATATACGTTTCGCAACGATGCATGGAGCATGAGTACAAAGAGTGAAGTGCTTCGCGTTTCCAGCCGCGCTGCCCGAAGTTCATGCTGAACTTCAAGTTCTTTAAGCCTGTTGAGCGGTGAAAAAGGATCCAATTGAATCCGAAGCCCTCAAGAATGC
>CAJQNG010000033.1 GCA_905479635.1 uncultured Boseongicola sp.
TTGATATCCAACTAAAAGGCTCCGGCCCCACACCCTATTCCCGCATGGGCGATGGCCGGGCATGGGTCGGACCGGTTTTGCGCGAATACATCGTTTCCGAGGCCATGCACGCCCTTGGCGTCCCCACTACACGCGCCCTCGCTGCCGTTGCCACGGGTGAAACTGTATTGCGCGAGGCACCCTATCCCGGCGCCGTCTTGACACGCGTTGCCGCCAGCCACATCCGCGTCGGTACATTCCAGTATTTCGCCTCGCAGAAAGACACAAAAGCCCTCGCAGCACTCACGGAACACGCTATCGCGCGCCATGATCCAGAAGTGGACGGAGCCCTTGGCTTCCTCGACGGTGTCATTGACCGCCAGGCGAAACTTATCGCGAAATGGATGGGCCTCGGCTTTGTCCATGGCGTGATGAACACCGACAATATGACGGTTTCTGGTGAAACTATCGACTACGGCCCCTGCGCCTACATCGACCGATTTCATCCCATGCAGGTCTTTTCCTCGATCGACCAACAGGGCCGATACGCCTATGGCCGCCAACCCGAGATGGCAATGTGGAACCTCGCGCAACTCGCCACTTCGTTGCTGCCGTTGATCGGCGAAGTCGAAAAGGCGCAAGCCAGCCTCGACCGCTTCCCCGATCTGTACCGTACGGCGTGGCGCAATGTATTCCGCGCTAAAATCGGCCTGAAAACAAAGGCCGAAGACGACGACGGTTTGATCAACGGTCTGATCGATCTGATGGCACAGGGTCAGGCCGACTTCACAAATACTTTCCGAGCGCTTGGCAGCCACAAAGCCCGCGACGAATTTGTGGATCCGTCAATCTATGACGATTGGGAGCAGCGCTGGCGAGACCGGCTCGAAACCGAGGGCGCAAGCCCCGAAGATCGCGTGGCCGAACTGCAAAGCGTAAACCCCGCCGTGATCGCGCGCACACACCGCATCGAGCAGGCCATTCAAGCCGCTGTCACCGGCGACCTTGCACCGTACAAGCGTCTCAACACGGCCCTAGCAACGCCCTTCGCCAACCCCGGAGAAATGGAAGACCTCACACGGCCACCTTTGGAAGAAGAAGTCGTGCCTCAGACCTTCTGCGGCACCTGAACCGGCCGGCTAATCAATATCAAACTGGCCGACACCAAAACCAGTGCTACCAGCACGGGCAGTCCCAAAGCTTCATCCAAAAACAGCCAGCCGAAAAATACGCCGAATACCGGCGAGCGAAAACTGAATGCAGCGACGATTGCGAGCGGGTAGACCGACATCAACCAAAGCCAAAGTGCAAAGGCAAAGGCAAAGGCAAAAGTCACAATCACCACGAGCTGAAACGCCAGCCCCCACAAATGGATCGGCTGTACATCACTGATAAAGCAGCAAAAAAACGGTGCCGCTATCATAAAAATCAGCGCCGAGACAAATACTTGCCAGACCAACTGCCGGTCGGGTGCGACGTCCTTCCGGCCGGTCCACGCCACCAAAGCGTTCCCCCGCCCAGCAAAACGCCGACAAAAGCGTCAGAAGATCACCCGGCAAAGACGCTTCGCCACCGCTACCGCGCCAGATAATCGAAATGGCCACACCGAAAAATGCAGGCCCCTGACAGCAACTTTCTCAGGCGTTGTACGCTCGCCGGGAAGCCAGAAATGCGCCATCAAAGCCGACAAAAGCGGCATTGAATATAGAGTCACACTGCCTCGCGTCACAGATTTCAGGTCCAACGCTCTGAAAAAAAGTATAAATTCTCCCGAGAAGATCACTCCGATCTAAAACCCGGCCACGAATCTTTGCCGATCAATCCCAAGGATCGTCCCCGCACAGGAAACCAAGTCAACAGGCAAAACACTGACCCAGCCGACCGAATTCCGGCGAAAAAAAACTGGCTGCAATCCTTGTTTCACAACGCTGATCGTCGCCTGATTGTACCCAAGCAGCGCCAAAATCCAATCAGAGCAATTATCCCTGTCGCATCAATTCTGTCCCGCTCTTTCATTTAACCAACTGTCTGCTGTTTACCTTTCCCAACGACTGCGCCCGCGACTGACGTCTGACAATGGCGCGCCGTTGCGCCAATCGCCCCTGTCCAAGCGCAATCCGTATGCTAAGCAAGCAGCCATGGATTTGTTGCAACTCACTTCAATTCTCATCGTGCTTGCGGGCCTCTTCGGAGCCGTGAATTATCTATTCCTGAAACTCCCCTCGTCCATCGGCATCCTTGTCGTGTCGCTCATCGCCTCGCTTTGCATTATCGGTCTCGATCTGATCATCCCCGCCTTCACTATCGACGACGAAGTCCGCAGTATCGTCGGAGGTATCGCGTTCTCAGATGCGCTTCTCGAAGGCATGCTTGGGCTCTTGCTGTTTGCAGGCGCCCTCCACGTCAAACTCGCTGATTTGCACGAACAATGGCGCCTCGTCGCCCTCATGGCGACCATTGGCGTGGGGCTTTCAACACTCGTCGTGGGCTCGGTCTTTTCCTGGCTGACTGGCATGCCGATCCTCATAGCCCTCGTCTTTGGCGCGCTGATCTCACCGACGGATCCGGTCGCGGTCCTTGGCGTTTTGCGCGAAGCCGCGCTGCCAAAAACCCTTGAAACCAAGATCGCGGGCGAAAGCCTTTTCAACGACGGTGTCGGCTATGTCGTGTTTCTTGTCCTTGTGGGCATCGCCTTTCCGCACGGCGACGACCACGGAGGCGGCCTTTCCGGAGCAGCGACCCTTTTCTTTCGGGAAGCCGTCGGTGGTGCGGTTCTTGGCATCACGCTTGGCTGGATCACTTTCCGCCTGATGCGCCGAATCGACGACTATTCTCTCGAGGTCCTTTTGACCCTCGGCCTTGCTTTTGGTGGCTACCAACTTGCGGTCTGGCTCCAAGTGTCGGCCCCGATCATGGCGGTGTGCGCGGGGCTTTTGATCGGAGACGTCGGCGCCGCAAAAGGCATGTCCGATGAAACCCGAAAGTACGTTGATGCCTTCTGGAAACTCATCGACGAAATCCTGAACGCCGTTTTGTTTCTTCTTATTGGCATCGAGGTTTTTGCCGTCACCTTTACCCTGGACGTTGCGCTGGCTGGCGTCGCAGCCATCGCGCTCGCGCTTTTCGCACGCCTCATCGCCGTTGCCGTGCCAGTCCTGATCCTGCGCCCGTTTCGGACATTTTCGCCCGGCGTGATTCCGATCATGACTTGGGGCGGGCTGAAGGGCGGCATCTCGGTTGCACTTGCATTGTCGCTGCCGGAAGGCGAATGGAAACCTCTGATCCTTGCCCTCACCTACATCGTGGTGATCTTCTCAATCGTCATTCAAGGTCTTACGGTCGCGCGTCTCGCCAACCGTTTGGGCCGGGAACCAAATCTGGTCTAACGTTTTAATATCAATGACTATCTCGTCTATGACGTATTCACCGACGCGCCCTTCAGTGGTAATCTGCTATCCGCCATCCCGACGCCAGCGCCCTGCACGAGAGCCAGCTTCTTCTCATAGCCCGCAAA
>CAJQNG010000034.1 GCA_905479635.1 uncultured Boseongicola sp.
CTCGAAGCCCTCGGTCACGATACGTGAGCGGCGCGCGGTGCCGCGACGGCCGTTCGAAACGTTGTACATCGCCTGCTGGATAATCCGCAGATGCCCGGAATTGACGCTCAGCGGTGCGGGAGCTTCAATCGGTTTGTCGACCCCATTGATCGACTTCACCAGCCCGGGCATCACCGCTTTCCCGCTCGCGATCCGCGCGGTCATCACCGCAAGCTGAAGCGGCGAGGTCAGCACATCGCCCTGCCCGATCGCTGTATTCAGCGTTTCGCCAGGGAACCACTGCTCTCCCCGGACCTGAGCTTTCCATTTGGTCGACGGTACGATGCCTTCTCGCACAGCCGATAAGGGCAAATCAAAGCGCTCACCCAAGCCAAACTCGTGGCAAAGAGCTGCCAGATTATCGATCCCGGTGCGTTGGGCTGCTTCATAGAAATAGACGTCGCACGACTGCGTAATCGCCGTATCAAGATCGACCCGACCGTGCCCGCCGCGCTTCCAGCAGTGGAACCGGCGGCCGCCGAAAGCCATGTACCCGGGACACCAGACGGTCTCCTTGGGGCCAATGACGTTGTGACGAAGGGCGGCAAGCCCAGTCATCATTTTGAACGTGGACCCCGGAGGATAAAGCCCCTGAACCGCCTTATTGAACAGCGGGCGATACTTGTTTTCGGTTAACAAGCTGTAATTTTTTGTCGAAATCCCGCGCACAAAAAGATCAGGATCAAAAGATGGCGAGGATGCCATAGCGACCAGATCGCCGGTCTCGATATCTATCACGACGGCACCAGCGCTTTCAGTCGCAAGCCTTGCCTGCGCAAAATTCTGCAGCCCGTGATCAATTGTGAGCTGCAGGTCGGTGCCGGGTGTATACTCTTCGCGGCCCAGTTCACGCATGACGCGCCCAGCGGCATTCACTTCGATGCGCTTGGTGCCGGCCCGACCGCGCAATTCGGCCTCAAGCTTTGTCTCGACGCCGATTTTTCCAATCTGGAATTTCGGTATCTGCAAAAGAGGATCAGGGCTTTGAAGCTTAGACAGATCATAGTCACTGACCGGTCCGACATAGCCAACGATGTGGGCAAAATCCGCGCCAAGCGGATACTCTCGTGACAGCCCGACGTCCGGCGTGACACCCGGAAGCGCGGGCGCATTGACCGCGACTTCGGCGACATCTTCCCAAGACAACCGATCCGCAATCGTCACTGGAACAAATGGACTGCGTCGGTACATCTCGCGCAGAGATTTCTCCAGCTCATCTTCGTCCAAAGTTACGAGTTGGCGCAACTTCGCGATGGTCTCATCTACATTCGGGACGTCTTCGCGCACAATAACGATGCGGTAGTTCTGCGTGTTGGTGGCGATCGGCACGCCGTTGCGATCATATATGATCCCGCGCGACGGCGGGATAAGGCGCATGTTCACCCGATTCTCTTCCGCGAGAAGGCGGTAGTTATCGGCCTCTTCGACCTGCATCTGACGCATCCGTAGGCCGAGAACAGACATGAACCCCAGCTGAAGCCCGGCTAAAACAAGACCGCGACGGGTCACCCGGCCCGCGCTTTCCTCAGTTTCTTTCGATGACTTTTTCATTGCCTGTGCCCCAAACGGTCAACTTCGCCCGGTGCAATCTTTCTAATCCCTATGGCGCGGGCTGCAAGAACGACAACGATCGGGTAAACAAGAAGTGTGGTAATGAGGCGTATCAACGTCAGACCGAGGCCCGGCTGATCGACAACAAAAACCGCCAGGACCAAGGTATTTGCGAGGAACATGGCGGTAATAATGGCCGAAACAGTCAGCCATTCCGTTAAAAATCCGCTGTCACGCAGCATAAAAGACCGGCGCCGCAACGCCTCAAGTCCGATCACCGCCAATGCGGTCCAAAGCCCAGGCGGGCGCATGAAAAGCATGTCAGCTATCAAAAAAACCGCCGCCACCATCGCCACCGGCAGATAGTCGGGCCGCCGGACGATCCATGCACAGGCCATAAGCACAAGAATATCCGGCCCCGGGAAGCGACCGGGACCAGGGTGAAGCGGCAGCAGTTTTGCAAATACAACAAGTGCGGCAAGGGCGAGAAACACACCCCGATACGTCCAGCGACCGGCATGGGTGATTTCAGCCATCACTTAAGTCCTCGCTGACAGGCATCATGGCCGCAGCTTCTGGTAAAAGCGGACCGATCAACGCGGCGTCTCCCCCAATGACTTCGGCTGGACGGCTGCGCAGGACCCGTAAAAATTCCAACCGCTCGTAATCGGCCGAAAGACGCAGACGCAATCGCCCGTCACGCGATAAGACGACGCTCCCAACCAAAAGCCCGGACGGGAATACGCCGCCGTCACCAGATGACACAACCCGGTCACCCGGGCGGACCTCTTCAGGTTCTTCGATGAATTCAAGCACGGGCAGGGTCGAATTATCGCCCGACAGCATCCCTTGCTGGCCGGAAGGTTGGATCGTAACCGGCACGCGGCTTGCGCTGTCGGTCAAAAGCAACACGCGGCTGGATCGTTGCCCAACGCCGGAAATCCGCCCGACAAGCCCTAACCCGTCCGTTACCGCCCAGCCGTCCTTGATCCCGTCTCGTCCCGCGCCGACGTTCAGCAAAATTGATTGGCGGAACGGCGAGCCACTGTCGGCAAGCACCTGTCCGGTGACCACGGTCAGCGCCGGATCAAGTCGCACTTTGTTCAGATCAAGAAGCTTGGCATTCTCTTGTTCAAGCTGAAGAGCGGCTTCTTTCCAGGCCTTCATCTGCTGTAATTCGCGACGCAAATCTTGGTTTTGCTGCTGTAGTCGCGCGTAAGACTGCACGCCCTCGACCAGTTCGACGGTCTTGGTGACCGGCACAAAAGCCCAATCCATTTGAGGAACCACGGCATCAACCAAAGCGGCGCGAAAGCGCTCGGCGCGCGGGCTGTCGATTCGCCACAAAACGAAGACAGCGAATAGAATCAGCACCAGCCCACCGACGAAAAACCGTCGAAGGGGGCGTGCAAATTCCTCAGATGAACCGCTTTGGCGTGCCACGTCGTTTCCTGGTCCGTCCCCCGGGGTGCGAGACTACCACGATCTGTGGAAAACTCGGAACCCCGAGTATGTTAACTGTCGTAATCAATCACGTGCCGCAGTTGTTTTTCGTACTCGAGCGCCTTGCCGGTGCCCAATGCCACGCAATTCAGAGACTCGTCAGCCACGCTGACCGCAAGTCCTGTCTGTTCGCGCAATGCCAAATCAAGCTCACCCAAAAGTGCGCCACCGCCGGTCAGCATAACACCACGATCGACAATATCGGCCGCCAAATCGGGAGGTGTCGCTTCAAGGGCCGTCATAACTGCTTCGCAAATCTGCTGCACCGGTTCGGCCAAAGCTTCGGCCACCTGTGCCTGATTGATCTCGGTTTCTTTTGGCACGCCGTTCAACAAATCCCGTCCGCGGATTTGCATCGACTGTCCGCGACCATCGTCGGGCATACGCGCTGTGCCGATAGATGTCTTAATGCGCTCTGCCGTCTGCTCCCCGATCAACAGGTTATGTTGGCGTCGCAGATAGCTGATAATCGCTTCGTCCATCCGGTCGCCACCCACGCGCACAGACCGCGCGTAAACGATATCGCCAAGCGACAGCACGGCCACCTCTGTCGTACCGCCACCAATGTCGACAACCATATTACCCGTCGGATCCGTGATCGGCATGCCGGCACCAATCGCGGCTGCAATCGGTTCAGCAATAAGACCCGCGCGTCGCGCACCAGCCGACAAAACCGACTGGCGGATCGCGCGCTTTTCAACGGGAGTTGCACCGTGTGGGACGCAAACAATCACCTTCGGCTTTGAGAATGTCGTTCGCTTGTGAACTTTGCGGATGAACGCCTTGATCATCGCCTCGGCGACGTCAAAATCGGCGATCACGCCTTCGCGCATTGGCCGGATCGCCTCAATCGAACCGGGCGTGCGACCCAGCATCAATTTGGCATCCGTGCCCACAGCCAGAACTGTCTTCTGGCCGTCCTTTACATGATACGCCACCACCGATGGCTCGTTCAGAATGATACCCCTGCCCTTTACATAGACAAGAGTATTCGCCGTTCCGAGGTCGATCGCCATATCCGTGGAAAACAAACCGCCAAAGGCCATGTTCGGTGCCCCAATCCATTCGTTTGTTGGCCCGCCTGAATGTGCCTGTTGGCGGACTCTTGTGTTATAGGCTCAGCCCCGGCGCTCCGAAAGGGATAGATCGCTCCAACCGGCGCAATTCTGCCGCTGCTGCCTTATTTGATTAACTTCGATTCTATATCAAACCCTAAATATCGGCACCATTGTGACCGAATAGAGAACAATTCGCGACCGCCTTTTCTGCGACGCGGCGTAAGCGCCCCTCTGGGCAAGACATAAAGGACCGGGCATAGGTTCTTTATGGCAGGTTGTGGCACATAGTCGGATCGACAGTGTCGGACGATTCTCATCGGGATCACGGGAATAGCCCTCTGCCTGTTGGCGGGGATTGCCGCCCTGCCCAAGCTTGAGCGGGTGTTTTTGGAGCGCGCGGGCGCTCAAGGCGAAGCAACTTTGCGAATCGCTGTTGAAGGTCTCGATGCGACGCTTGATCGCTTTCAGCCCTTGCCGAAACTTCTGGCGGAACGTCAAAGCCTGATCAGCCTGCTGAAAGAGCCCACCAATCAGGGCCTCTACCCTTTGTGAACGAGCAACTGCGCCTGACTGCGATGAGCCTTGGGGTCTTCGACGTCTATCTTATGGATATTTGCGGCACCACAATCGCTGCGAGTTCTTATCGCAAAGAGCGCTCATTTGTCGGGCGCAGCTTCGACTGTCGTCCCTATTTCGTCCAAGCCGTGGAAGGTGGTCTTGGGCGTTATTTCGCGATGGGCACCACAAGTGGCGAGCGCGGGTATTTCTTCGCCGCCCCGGTCATGGACAACAGGCGTATCCTTGGTGTCATTGCGATCAAGTTCAACGTGAAGCCCTTTGAAGAAGCCTGGAGCGGCGGCGCCAGTGACATTATCGTAACCGACCTTTCCGACATCATCTTTATGTCAAAGCGGGAAGACTGGCATTTCAGAACGCTGGCGCCACTTCGGGGCAAAGTCTTCAATTTGATCGCCGAAACACGCCAGTATCCGCTGGACCGCTTGCTTCGGCTTGATGTTGAACGCACGGCGATCAACAGTTTTTTTGAATTGATCTCCATCGACGGCGCAGACTTCGTGCTCAGTGCGCAGACCCTGCCAGATGTTGGCTGGAAGGTCTTGCACCAGATACCTGCAGGCCCTGCCCGCACACAGGCGGTTTTTGTGTTTTCGCTGGCGGGGCTTTTAATTCTGCTCACCGTTCTTTCCGCCGCAATCGTCTTGCAACGCCGCCACCGGACGCGCGAGCGAATGGAAGAACAGGAGCGCGCAAATGAGGTGCTTGAACAGCTCGTGGTGCAACGCACGTCTGACCTCAATACGGCCAACGCCCAGTTGAAGCTTGAAGTGGCCGAGCGCACCGCAACCGAAGAACGCCTTCGGAGCACGCAAAAGGAGCTTATTCAGGCCGGCAAACTTGCGGCTTTGGGTCAGATGTCGGCGGCCCTCAGCCATGAGATTTATCAACCCCTAACGGCTATGAAGGCTTACGCTGACAACGCGGCGACGTTTCTCGACAGCAATCGTGTGAGTGACGCCCGCGAAAACGTGACGTGGATTTCAAAAATGGCCGACCGTATGGCTGCCTTGTCCGGGCACCTGCGGAACTTTGCGCGCCGCCCTAAAGACACTGTAGGTCTTGTCGATATTTTCCTTGTGCTGGATGACGCAATCGAGCTGATGGGCACCCGGCTGCGCGCGGTGAATTCAGAAGCGACCTTCTTTATCGCTTGAATGTTGTCACAATACGCTTGCCAAATCTGTCTGAACGACGCGAAGACATCCCTCGCCTGTTTGTGCAACGCGTCGAAGAGGCGTCAATTCGTTACAAGCGCCCCGCACCAACACTTCCCGGCGCGGTCCTAAGCCGCATCAGCGCCCGTGAGTGGCCCAGCAATGTCCGCGAACTGAGGAACGCCGCCGATCGCTTTGCGCTAGGGCTTGATCTCGACATCGGGGGCGCGAAAGCCGGCGAGGGGCGCACCCCTTTCGGGTCAGTTGGCGACCTATGAGAAAAGTCTGATCGCCGCGGCCATCACCAGTCAGGGCGGAAGTCTGAAGGCGACCTACCAGTCGCTTGGGCTGTCGCGCCGTTCCCTTTATGAAAAGACGCAAAAGCACGGGTTGTCCCAGCAGGATTTTATTGACGACGACACAGATTAGGGTCGGATGGGCGGATTTGCGCACATTCAACGGACGATTTGTGCCGGTTTCTGCACAAGCCGCGCAAGGCGCACGCCTGTTTGCGCAAACGCTTAAACGACATCCCTTGCGCTTTACCTCCCCCCTGCAGCACTAGTTCGCTTAATGATGCACCTTTCGGGTCGGCATTTGGGAGAGGCCAGCCGCTACGACTGGCCATCACGGGAGGATACCGTATGAAAGACGTCGCACTGACGGCAGTTGCCGTCGCATTGACCACGACAGTTGCCTACGCAGACGGCCACGTCGACAAGACCGGCTGGCCTGAAAGCTTTACCGTTGGAACCGCGTCACAGGGCGGAACCTACTTCGCCTATGGTTCAGGCTGGGCCAACCTTGTTGCGAACGAACTTGGCCTTTCTGGCGGTGGCGAAGTCACTGGCGGACCGATGCAGAACATGGCGCTGGTTCACACAGGTGACGCGCAATTCGGCATGACAACAATGGGTCCTGCTGCAGAATCGCTTGCTGGCACCAACCCAAATGCACCCGGCCTGCAAATGTCCGGAGCGTGCGCGATGTTCCCGATGTATCAGACTCCGTTCTCCGTGACGGCTCTGGCGTCGTCCGGCATCACCACGATCGCAGATATTCCTGCCGGAGCGAAAATTGGTTTCGGCCCGGCGGATTCGACGTCTGACACCTACTTCCCGCGCATGATGGAAACGCTTGGCGTTGACTTCGAGCGTCGCAACGGCGGTTGGACTGACCTTGGCAGCCAGCTTCAGGACGGTCTTTTGGATGTCATCGCATTTGCAGCAGGCGTTCCGGTTCCTGCCGTAAGCCAGCTTGAAGTTCAGACCGACGTGAACATCATCGAGTTCACCGAGGCCGAGCAGGAGACTATTCTTGGAGCTTTCCAGGTAAGCCAGTTCGACATTGCATCCAGCACATATACCTCGCTGGACGCCGACGCGCGTTCGGTCAGCATGTGGAACTTCGCGATCGCAAACTGCGACCTGCCTGATAGCTTCGTAGAAGCCGTTGTTGATGTCGTCATGTCGGACAACGCCCGCATGCAGAACATCCACAAGGCAGCCCGGTCTACAGTGCCTGCGAACTACGACAAAAATGGCGTTCTGAAGTGGCACCCGGGTGCGGCCAAATGGTTCAAAGAAAACGCCGGGGCCGATATCCCTGACGACATGATCCACGGAATGTAAGGAAAGGTTTCGCCGCGCCTTTGGCGCGGCGATCCACCGCGGGCGTCGCCCCCGGAGCCCCAGAGAATTTCCACCAAGAAGAAGACTGACACGAACCGGTGTTGCGCTAGTGTGGCGCCAAATAACGAAGCTATGCCGGGCGGGGACCCCCTGAACCGATACATCCGCACAAATCAAAGGACCCGTGATCGCAGAGGGCGTTGACGAGGAGCCGGTTGAGGCGAACCGACGCCTGTTTGAGGGTTGGCATTTGACCCTTATGGCACGTCTGGCCGCATTTTACGCCGCCTTCCACATGGCCGCCCTGAACGGTTTGTCGATCTCAGAGTGGACCGGTATCACCATCCCATTCCTACCAACGCTCCCTCTTGAGACATGGAATTTCCGGATTGTGCACGTTGCGGGCGCCCTGTGTCCGGCGCGAACCCAATGGAAACCAGCGTTGCCAGCTTCAAAATAGGCATCGCGGCCTTCATTGTCCCGTTCATGTTCTTTTACAACGGTGCGATCCTGATCGACGGCACGTGGTTTGAAGTGATCCGGGCAGGTGCGACCGCAGTCTTCGGGGTCTACCTTTTGTCTTCCGGCGCGCAGGGTTGGTTCATGGGCGGAATGACCGCTTGGTTCATTCGCTTGGCTCTGCTTCTTGCAGCACTCTGCATGATTGCAGGTGGGCTTGTGACTGACCTGATCGGGATCGGCCTGACCGCGGCGACCTACTTTGTGCAAAAGGTATTC
Organism: uncultured Boseongicola sp.; assembly: GCA_905479635.1. Lineage (GTDB taxonomy): Bacteria > Pseudomonadota > Alphaproteobacteria > Rhodobacterales > Rhodobacteraceae > Boseongicola. The sequence goes on from CAJQNG010000034.1 coordinate 8,254, forward strand.
AAGCCTTCGCCAGATGCGCAAATCCGGATGTCCGGCGCTGACTAAGTCGCCGGCAACGGCCCTTAAAGAACGACGCGCGCTTGCCAATCGCGGGCGAGCGTCGCCACATCCGCGGCATTGGTCATCACGAAGGCCATTGATGTTTCGCACTCTACAAAGAGAACCGCCGCGCCATCGATATCGCCCGCAAACACAAGGCCACTCGGCCCTGTTTCGCCCTGAAAGAGCATGTCTTTCTTACTGAAATATCCATCAAGGAAAAGCGCGGCTTTGTTGCTCAGTCCAGCCACAATATCTTCTGGGCCGGATTGGTCCTTGACCTCTTCCCCTTCGATGAGGAGCCACGCGGTCGCCCGCGCACCCAGAGATTTAAGGTAGTCTGCAAGTTCCGCATCGGGATTTTCGCGGCCCGCTCCGGAAGCCGCAATTTGCCAGGCGCGCGCCAAGGGCCCAGACGGAACGCCAATGTCAGACGGAAAACCGTCACCCGACTGTCGACGACTTGAGATCGTCCAGACGTCCCCTGCTGCAAGCAAGCCAATCAAGACATCGCGCAATTGACCAAGGGCTGGGTCTTCGGCATCCGCGATGGCCTTGCCAACAAGTCCGCCTGCCGCATCCCGCAACGGTGATGCGGCGACCAATGCCTGAAGCCGGCGGTTCGCAACCGCTATGAAAATTGATGTGTCGCCTTGAGTGAACCCCAGCTCACGCGGCAAGATCGTTTCGTCGATCTGTGAGACCACCGCCGCCAAAAGGCGCTCTGGCGTGCCGCGGATCGTCCGGCTTTCACCGGGGGCGCTCGCCCGTTGACGGAGTTTCGCCAACTTCGCTTCAAGCCGGGAGAAATCGTCCACGCCGGTCTCCCCTTCCCTAAGCCTTGCTCATGATCGTGCTCAGCGTTGCTGTCCCACGGGCGACTACTTTCGCCAAATCAGCATCAGGTGCACAGAGACAGATTAGCGCTTCGCTTTGAGATTGCGAGGCCCGCAAATAGACCCGGACATCGACCGGGGTCATGGTGATCGCGGTTTGCGCTTTGGCTCCGTCCAGAAAGGTCCGCGCGCCCTCGGCAACCCCCCCATCCAAAACCGCTGCCGCCGTTTCGGTCAAGGCATCAAGTTCTTCCTGAGCATGGCGCGTTGAGGAACTGACACAAAGGATCATCGACGTGTTCAAATCAGCAAACGCCGCAAGGTCGCATCCTTCGACATCCGCTCTTAGCCCGTCCAATACCTCGGTGACGTCCATTATCCGCCCTTTGTCGCGTCAACGCACAACCGCGCAGTACGCCAATACCTTAATGCGCAGCAAGACCGGCGGACGCAAGCCCCGCCGGTCTTTGCAAAAATGCTGACAAATGTGCTGTACCTTAAAAGGGAGGCAGCGGGGCCGGTGCCGAGCGCGTGCGGCTGGTGATGCGTCGCGCCAGAAGTTTCTTGGGCTGAATCCGCGAAGGCATAACGAATTTCGACGGCGCATCGGGATCGGTTGCTGCATTGGCGTCGTCGTACTCCGCCTTGCGAACGCCAATCTCGGCCAAAAGGCTGTGAAGAGCGTTAGAGAAATCCTCGGCGCCACTGGCGCTCCACTTCTCAGCGTCACCGTCCGCGGCGAGCGCGCGTGTCAGTGAGATTGGGAAAATTTCCTTGAAAAGCCCAACCGTTTCGCGCCCAACGCGCTTGGCAACGCGCATCTGATCACGCTCGGACAAAATCTTGTCCATCCGCGTAAGCAACAGGAAGCTGTTTGCATAAAGCGCGGGCGGAAGCATGGACCAAACCGCAGCTTCAGATTGCCGCCATGCTTGGGTCGCATGCGAGCACCAGATCACGGCATCGGCGTGGGGGATTACGCGTTGCCAAACTTCTGCATCCATATTCGGGTCCGAAATTCCCGGCATATCAATCAGGTCGCAGTGATCCAAAAGCTCAGCATCATGAAAAATTCGAATAAAGGCCGTGTCTTCAACGGATACGTCTTCAAGGTTTTCAAGCTCGAGATCGAACTGCCGACCGTCAAACCCGACACGATAAGGGGCCTCTGTGCCCTTGGAAATCCACACCGGCGGCAATTGTGTTGCCGTAACATTGACCGGCAACGCCGCGGTTTGGATCAACAGATTTGAGAGCGTTGATTTGCCCGCACTAAATTCACCCATAAGGCAAAGGACCGGCTTTCCACCTTCGGATTTCTCAGGAAGACCCGGCCCCGCCATTTCTTCTTCCGGCTCGTAGAGCTCTTCAGGGGCGGCCTCGATAATTTGAAGGCCCTCTTCGGTCGACTCTCTGGGGAAGTCTTCAACAGGACCCTCGGTCTCAGCGTCTTCATGCGTCTCTTGGATTTCGTCCGATGCAGACGTCGGTCCACGATACAAAAGCGACGGGTCCGCAAAATCTGATGCGAAATCAGATTGAACGCCGGCCGTTGTATGATCTTCAACGACGTCCTCGAGGGCAGGCTTTGACGTCGCTCGCAGGCTGCCCGCTTCGCCAAGTAGGTCGTGACTGCTGGAGTCGCGAACCCGCCTGAGCGAACCTTCTACGCTGGTTTCCGCAGGCGTATCTTCCCCTGTTGTTTCGTTGGCTTTTTGGTCTTCCATCGTACCCCCCTCAGGCCGCAATTTCGGTCAGCGCTGCCATCGTTTGCTTCAACTGCGCGCGCTTAACGGCTGTTCCTTCGGCGTCGAGCAAGGCCGCGGCTCCGCCCGGTGCGTTTTCGGCCTCTTCGGCAAGGCGCGTCAGAATTGCGCGTTGCTCGGCCATAAATTCGCGAAGCTCCTGCAACGACGACTCGCGGATAGAGTCCGCATGTGGGCCACTTAAGCTTTCAACAATCGGGTCCGTCTCGGACTTGATCATCTCGGCAAACTCGGTCGCGAAAGACCGAAATCCCCGGCGCTTATGCCACCAGCGCGACCACCAAGTCCCTTTTAGGTCAAGCGCAATTGTCTGTCCCAAAAGAACCGGCGGCGGCACCAAAGGCGGCGTCGGAGCCTCAATCCCAAAGTCTTCCTCCGAAACATCAAACAGCCGGAAATAGACGCTTGCATAGGTTTCGGCCGTCTGGATCAGAAGTTCTTTGGTTGTCTGCTGCGCTTTGCGCCCGAACACCTGATAGGCTGTGCGCAGGAGGATGCGAAGCCCGCTTGGGTCGTATTCCCAAACTTCGCTCTCACCGTTCTCATCAAGATGCTTCAGCAAAGAGCCGGTTGCGCGCTCCAGAAAGCTTCTGTGAGATCGTTCTAGACGTTTGTGAAATGCGTCAATCGCGTTCTCGAAGGACGTGTTCATTGTGGCCAAAGACTCAGCCTCGATCCGCTGCAACTCGGCCTCAAGCTGCCCTTTTTCAAGCGGCGGCAGGGAGGCATCAGACTCCCGACGCGACACGACCTGATGTGCAGCGTTGAGACCATTTGCAAGGTTCATCGCCGATTTGCCGATGCGGTCCAGCATGTCTTGCCCAGCCCCGTCGGCAATACGCTCACTAAGCGCGGCGTAGATGCTTGGAAGCCCGGAAATGTCCCATAAAAGCTCTTCTGGAGTGAGAGATGCGGCATCGGTCACACGTCCCTCATCCACGGCCCATGCCGTCATAGCTTCTAGTGTTTCAGCATCAACCGCGTCGAGATTGCCGGTCAGTGCGGCAGTCGCGCAATAGGCGGACGAGAAAATGATCTGAGCGTCTTTGGGACCGTCATGTTCGATCAGCGTCTTGCGAATACTGTCGCGGATTTCCGGGATCTGGCGCACTGGATCGCTCAGCTCGTCGCAGCGATTGACCGCAATGATGACTTCGCGCGACTTGACGTTGGCGATCAGACGGATCAGCGCCATGTCGACAGAGCTAAGCGCCTGGTGCGCGGCCAACACAACCACGCAGATACGGCTTTCGCGGATCGCGCGGATAGTGATCTGCTCGCGGATCATGAAAGTGTCGTTCACGCCAGGCGTGTCACGAATGCACATCGGCATTGGCATTTCAGGGCGCTGCATAAAGATTTCTGCAGACTTCGTGATATCGGCAAAGCGGCCCTGCGCCTGGCTTGTCTCGAAGTCATCTTCAAAATCATCGCCAAGGCAGACGTAGCGCTCGATCAATTCGTGGTCGAAATATCCATAGTCGTGCTGTTGGCCCAAAAGCAGCTCAAACTTTTCACCCAAACGCTCACGGGATTTCTCGCGCATTTCGATGACTTGTTCGCGCACTTTTGCAAGCTCATCTTCCGCACCTGCGCGGCTTGCAAGCTCGCCAATGCGTCCACCGCGATCCAAAAGCCTGCTCCATTCCTCCGTGTCAAAAAAACGGAAGCTCGCGCGGTTATCTTCCTGGGCAAAGTGCGGGTTCAGGTGCAACGAGGTGACTACAGACGTCCATGGGTTCACATCCGCGGGTAGCAAATCGGGAAAGCCAACCATTGCATTGACCAGTGATGTTTTACCCGCCTTCACCTGTCCGATCATCGTGATGGACGGTTCAGCATGCTTCAATTGATGATGCAAACGGCGCGCTGTGCGATTGGTGGATTTATCCCCCATCTTGCCCAAGGCGACCAGCGCCTGGCGCAACTCGCGCGATTTTTGCAAGTAGGGCTCAAGCCCCTCGAACCCACGTCCAAGGAGGTGCGCATTGCCTGCAGCTGGGGTGGCACCTTCTTCCATGATCCTCGTGTCAACTTTCATATCTACTACCTAACGAACACACACACCTGATGGGCAATCCTGACCGGTCACATTTGGTCATTCGGGCGCCATCGTTTCTGATCCCGCTAGAATTCCCGGCCAATCTGGCCATTTTGTGACGTATTTTCGGTCAATATCGTGTGTTCATCCTTTCTAAGCTGCCAATTTCATTTCCATTTCTCGACGAAGCTGGAGCAGCAAGGTCACTGCGTCGGCCGCCGAGGCGTCCCCGCCTTCGACTTGCATCAACACCATCAAATCTGCCGCTTCGGTCAGATCGTCGAGAAAGGCATCGGCTGCCGAGCAGCCGGTATCATCGTCGCTGAACAGGTCAACAAGATGCTCAACTGCGTCCACACATTGTGAAACAAGCCCATCAGCCTTGCCCTTGCCAAGGCTTGAGGAAGCTTCCAAAAGTCCATCGCCTCGACGCCGCAAGAAGCGAATAGAATCAGAGAAAAGCACAACATTTTCAACGATTTCATCTTCGGTACTGCTTTGTATCTCCGGACTGGAATGCACCACTGGCGCAGGTTTTTGTGGCGAGGTCGGTCTCGTTTCAACCGAAACTACCGGTTTCGCCTTCGTCGGTTTGGACTGACTTGGGGAACTAATCTGATAGCGTGCAAGGAACAAATGCGCGCTGTCGACATCCGCGCGGCGCCCACGCTCCGCGTGCCGCAGAATCTCCGCACTGAGCGCGCCGCCGCCAGAGGCATGATAGATTGCCTCATCGACTGCACCGCCTGCGTGGTGTGCCTTAATCGCCTGCAGGGTCGCCACCGCAAAGAGCGAATTAAACTCCTCGGACACCACGGTCTCAAGGTCAGCGATTCGCGACGTCAGAGCGTTCTTGGCGGACAAAACGTCCGCTTTCGACACCACCAGAAACGCGTGATCTTTCAAGCTGTCCGGCACGCGCGCCCAAAGCTGCGCCTCGGCGTCGCCAAATGTCTGTGTGCACCAAAGTGCAATATCCGTACGCCGAACGGCCCAATCAATTGCCGACTGAAACTCTATTGACGAGCCGTCAGTGACAACCTCCAGAAGACTGATACGTTGCAACAGCGGGAGAGGCATTTCCACGCGCATGAACGCCGGCGAAATCGCCTGCGCCTCTTCAAAATTCAGACCTTCGACAACATTTCGCCCGCCCGACGCGTCTGTGACGACGATCCGTTCTGTCGTCCCATAGGTAAGTTCGGTCGTCGGAAGTTTGCTGTCCCTGGGCAAAAGCCGCTGGCCAATGAACATGTTCAAAAGCTCTGACTTGCCTGATCCGGGTAGGCCAAGAACCGATACACGCACCGGCGACGACAGGCGTTGCAACAATAGCGAAGCATGTTCGCGGGCGGCCTTTGGCAACGCTTCAGTCGCAATAGCGTGCCGCAGCCGCTCGACAATGTCTTCGTCAGCGACGTTATCTCTCATGCCCCACCGTCTGATGCAAGCCAGCGACGGCGCAGGAAGATCGGAGCGCCTTCATGGGACGATTTCTTGGAGTGCTGTGGTTGCGGAGCAGGCTCCGCGACGGCTTTGTTCACGGCCACCGTTTCCTCTGCCGGAGCAGACTGGGGCTTTATGGGTCGGGTGGTCACCTGCCGGCGTCTTGTTGCCCGGTTTTCGAACTCGGGCGTGAAGATATTGGCATTCTCTTCAGGCTGTGTCTTGAAGCGAACCTTGATGACGGAGAAACAGATATTGTCCTGCTCTGGGTCGGCAAGTGTAGCCAACTCGTTCATCAGCCGATCTGCAATGCGTGTCGCGGACTGGTCGTCGGTCTCGCGCAAAACTTTGCGAATTCTCCCGTTCGACAGGAATTGCAGCCCATCGCTTGCCACGACCAAAACATCACCGTTGCGCAGCTGGAAAGGCACTTCGGGACAGTCGATACGCTCAATCGTTTCGCCGATCAGCACCGACGTCAGCGCATTGCGATCCGGGTGATTGCGCCCGACATCTTCAGACATCATGCCCGAGCGGACCATATAGTCGATGTGGGGTCCAAGCGAGTGATCCTCGTTGAGCTGTCTCAACTGACCACCGCGGTATAGATAAAGCGGGCTGTCGCCTATTGAAATCCAGAATAATTTATCCCGCAGGAACACTGGGGCGACAAGCGTTGCACCCATCCCGGCGGTGTCGGGGTTGTTTGACGTATGTGCAGCCATGCAAGCATTCGCCGAAACGGCCGCTCCCTTCAGTACGCCACAGACATTCGCGACAAATGACTTTGTGTCAGACGACTGGAACTTCAATTCGCTAAACATTTCAGTCACGACAATCTTTGACGCAACATCCCCGGCCGCATGCCCGCCCATACCATCCGACAGGACGGCATAGCCGAACTCCGCGCCACGCGGGAAGTCCGTCGCAATTGCATCTTCCTGATAGTCGCGGCGACCGCGATTCAGGACTGACGCAACGTCAAACCTTATGTCAGGAGACTTCGACATTACTCAGCAAAGTTCCCTTTGTCCGCGGTGGACGCCCAGGTGAAATCTTCACCACAAAGCGATACGAATTTCAGTGTCGTTTCGCCGATGCGAACCATGTCTCCGCTCGTGAGCTCTTCTGTCGACAAAACAGGTTTGCCGTTTAGCCGCACAAGGTTCGACTTGCCCCCGTGACCGAGGAAAAACTTGCCCTGCTCGTCGTCATAGGCGACCGCAGCATGGTTGTTGCGCGAGATAGACGTGTCGCCGAAATCAAGGCGTACTGCCTGATCCTCGCCACGACCGATCTGACTGACCCCTGTGAACATCGTAAAGCAGGACCCGCGTCCCGGACCACTGATCACAATGATCCAACCAACCGGGAAGTCCGACTTGTTCGATTCACTTGCGGTCTTGGCAGCCTCGAAAACATCTTCCGGGGCGTCCTCCTGGGCCTGGAAGCCAAGAAGGCGCGTCTTCACCCTGCCGGCACTACGCCCAGCCCGGCCCGAAACAGCCGTGGAGACATTTACATAGCCATCCATCTCGTTGACCGGTTCAACTTCTGCCGCGGCTTTAGAAACTCCGGACATCTCAGCAATTTGGCGCCGCACGAAATCGTCATCATCCGCAGAGCTTTCTTCAACTCCCGACGCGTTGGCCGAGGCCACGACTTCAGACACGACACTGCTGGCAATGGGGCCATCGGCGTCCAAGTCTTCGTCCATATCAAAGCCGTCATCATCCGCGTTGTCGCTGACGTCGCCTGCTGCGTCGAGACTTTCGACCTGCTCAGAAGGTTCATCGGTAAATGCCGAGCGATCAATGCCGTCATCGTCGCCTTCAGTCGCAAACCGATTGCCCCATTCCGACGTATCATCGTCATCTTCTACATCCGAAGAAGCAGAGGGTTCTTCGCTGAAAATACTATCGTCGGCGAACTCGTCGGCACTTAGATCGGCAGGCGCACGCGCCTCAAGATCCGCGCGATCATCGTCCGCGTCATTTGCCATTGCATCGGCCGAAAAATCCGTCTCGTCGCTTGCCGCAAACAAGGCCGCGTCTTCGTCGCTCATACCCTGATCCCAAGGCGCGGGCACTGAGCGAGGGCGGCTCACCGGGCGGCTGATTGGGCGGCTTGACGCGCGGGGACGCACGACCTTCGCCAGATCATCGCGATAAGGGCTCTGCTCTTCAGGATCCGCAGTTGGATCACGTTCGGCCACATGCTGCAGCACGCGATCTGCTTTCGTCGCCTGCGCGGCGGCTTTCAGATGTGCCATTGCCGAGCGGCGACGGCTGCTTTCGCCTTCGACCAGCTTGGAGTTCGTTTCGCGAAGGAGCCGATCTTCGGCTCCATCGATCTGCGAGCCAAGCTGGCTGCGGGCAATTGCCTGGCGTCCAAAGTCCGCATCGTCCGACCACCGGCTTGACGGGAAATCACTATGTGGGGCGTCACCGTCTTCTTCGTATTCGTCGTCAGCCGAAACGTGGCTGACCGACTGCATCGCACCGCGAATTTCGTTCACCAGATGCGCCTTGTCTTCGCCATTTGCGGCAACATCTTCATCGTCGCCCCAATCGTCGTCATCGTCTTCCCAATCATCCTGATCGTCCCAGGCCGTTGCCCCCCAACCCGCGCCATCGACCTCCTCAGGTTCTTCGTCGCGTTCGTAGGTGGGCTTTGAGCGGTCTGCATAAAGCGGAACATCAAAGTCAGACGGGCTTCGGCTGGAGTTCATACGCCCCGTGTCATCGGCCTGCGGCTCACTGCGGCGGCGCAATGGCTCGACGTCCATCTCCAGATCGATCTTACCTATCACCTCTTGGGGGTCTGGCTTTTTCGACATGATATTTTTAAACAATTTCATGGTTCTGCCTCTCTAGCGATAATCCGAAGGACCGTTGCCGCGGAACGTCCCGCGCAGTAATCCGAATGGGAGCAAACGGCTCAGAATCGATCTCTTCCGTTTTCGACCAGCCTCATCGTGACCGCCGCCCATTTGTGAACGTCGTGCCGCGTTATCTGCATTTCGACTTTGCTCTTCCAGGAACACCTGATCATCGAGCATCGCCAGTTCATCCAGCGTCTTCTTGCGCTGGCGCATCTGTTCCTCAGCCAGTTTCTGCAACCGCTGAGCTTCTTTCTTCTCGACCTTTGATTTGGCCTCGAGTGCTTTGATGTCTTCTTCCACAGCCTTGTTCGTTTCCTGGACAAGACGCGAGATCGACAGTTCGATCTGACGATCAAGTTCCGCCTGCTGCAAAGCGGCTGAACGGCGGCGCTCAGTATCGACAAGCTCCATCCAGTCGCGGGCGGTTTGAATACGATCCGGTGGAAAGACGCTTAAGGCTTTATCCACCGCATGAAGGAACGCGTCCTCAAACTGCGGGAACTTGCCGGAAACCGGCTTATAGGGATCTGGACGATCGCCCGCGATTGCACTGACCCGCGCCTGCGCATCAGGCGGTGCCATACCGGTCAAAACGTGGTAAAATGTAGCGCCCAGTGAATAGAGATCCGATGACGCATCCTGCGTCGAACCGGCGATATAGAATTCGTGCGGGCTGTAGCCGTCTTTAACAACATGCAGCGCTGAAAGCGCGCGGCTGGCGCGCGTGGCTTCTTCTTTGGCCGCGCCGAAGTCGATCAGGACAGGGTTTCCCTTGCCATCGATCAGGATGTTATCCGGCGAAATATCGCGGTGCAGAACATCGTTTGTGTGAATGTAGTGAACCGCCTCGAGACACTTCAGAAGGATGTCCTTCACGTCCCGGGGGTGTAGTTTCATCCGCGGATCTTCAATCGTGTCGAGCAGATCACGACCGCGAACGAAATCAAGTGCCATATAGGCGGTCTGATTGTCCTCGAAAACCTGGTGGATACCGACGATGTTCGGGTGCTGCAATTTGGAAAGGCGGCGGGCCTCAGCACCGAAGTGCTTCACAACCGCATCGAATTCCGCCTGATGCTGGCGCGAACGCGCCATAACACTGCCGTTGTTGCGGCAGCACATCGAAGATGGGAAACATTCTTTGATAACGACAATCCGGTCGAGACTGTCGCGAGCGAGATACGTCATACCGAACCCGCCCGCGTTCAGGAATTTTTCAACCCTGAACTGGCCGTGCAGCAACTCCGTGCCGGGCTTTAACGCATCCGCAAAGCTCTCAGAGAGCCCCGGATCGTAATTTTGCTGCCCTGCGTTCATCTCACACCCAAGTTCTTGCCGCTCTCTTCGTCAGGTAATCGATCCTTGGCGGGGCCATGCCGATATGCCGAAAAACCGCCACCTGACTGCTGCGACCTGATCAGAGCTATCGGCAGATTTTGCCCATAATGTGGCGCGACCGGGTCATTCCGCATCCAATCCTGCGGCATTTTTAGAATTGTAGACGCAATTGATCCCAAATCTTGCGGTCAGCCGAAGCCGAGGCACAAGACTGCGCAAATCGCACATTAATCGTCGTTCTGCTGTTTCCGAAAATGCTTCACACTTTGTGCATGGCCCAGCGACCCTGACCGTGGGAGCATCACGAAATCTACGACAGAGCCGCCGCTAATCCGTGTGTGAGCGGTAAATTTCTGCCGCACGCGTCCAGACCCCTTCGGGATCCGACTTGAACGCCAAAAGATGTGGCAACAACTGCCCGGCAAAATCCTCGGAGGCTTCGCGCGGCAGCATCGACGGCAAATTATCAATTGCCATCACATCCAACAGGGGGGTCTCATGTACCCGCAGTGTCGGGGCATCCCATGACGTTATCCGGTCGTAAACTTTGATGGGCGAGAAATCACTGGACGGGTCGCAGGCAATATCACCAATCATATGCAGCTTTCGTTCGGCCCTTATGGCATCGACGGGCACAAAGACCGGCACGCCGGGGCTGGCAAGAATGCAATTCAGAAAGACGTCATGGGTCAGGATCTCGGGGAAAGGCCCGCCAGACGCGGTTTCAGCCATATCCCAGGCGGTTACGGGCAAACCCAAGCGATCGCACAGATCGCGCGCACCGGTGCCAACTCGCCCCAAGGCTCCGATAACGATGACGCTTGGCGTCTTTTCCTGAAGGGCCTCGCGCACATGCGACGTCATCGCGTCGGCCGATGCAAAAACCTGCGCTTTCGGGCAGGTACCTCCGGATTGCCCGGCAGCCCAGCCGATCAGCGAAACCGCAGCCCCGGCAAACCCCGCCCAGACGCCAAACGCCGCAACGCGCCGGCCTGAGGGGTCCGTCAGATACTCAAGATCAAGCAGCGTGCCGCCTCCCGCACGAAACCGGTCCAAAAGAACAGCGCCCTCTGCCTGTCCCTTATAGGCATGCCCGAACATGATATGGCGGTGGCGCAAAGGCGTGCCATCATCAGGCAACTCCTTTAGCCCACAAATCACCGCGTCAACCGGCGCATCGACCCATGCACCTGCCACCGCGATAGCCGCACCCGTGGCGCGATAAGCATCGGTCGGGATCGCGCGGCCAGGGTCGTCCTCGACCGTGACCTGATGCCCGGCCGCCATCAATGCCTCGACCCCCTCGGGCATAACGCCAGCGCGCGCTTCATTTGCACGGGGTTCTTGCCTGACCCAGAAATGCGTCATCCGATCATCCCCATATCATGCGCGGTCCGCACAGACGGGCGGCTGGCCATCGCCGCGCGAAACGCCGCCAACTTGGGGAAGTCCGCAATATCGACGCCATCCGCTTCCAACCAGCAACTGATTGGATAAAGCCAAGCATCGGCCAGCGTCACGTGATCCCCAAACAAAAACGGCCCTGCGATCAAGGCCTCGATATAGGTGCAACTTAGCGCCATCGTTTCCGGCACCTTTGCGGTCATATCTGCCCATGAGCGTTTCTCATCAGCCCAGCGCGCGCCGCGCATTTTGTGGGCGTGGTTCACATGCATGGTTGAGGCCAGAAAATACATCACTTCGCGCATCCGCGCCGCATGCAAAGGATCAACCGGAACAAGGCTTGGCACCTCGGTTGCGGCTAGGTACTCAAGGATCGCTCCGGTCTCGGTCAAAACACCCTCGGGCGTGACCAAAGCGGGCACCCGCCCCTTTGGATTCACCTTGTGAAACGCGGGCTTGGTTTGTTCACCGCTCGCGAAGTCCACCCGAATGCCCTCCCAAGGGACATTGCCTTCGTTCAAAACAATCGCCGTCGCAGAAGCGATGGTGTTTGGTGCCCAGTAAAGCTTCAACATCCGTGATCTCCCTTAGAAGTGCGTGCGTGCCGATGCGCGTTCCGGCCGGTCCAGATGGGGAATCGCATTAAACCCCGCCAAAAACGCCGATCCGTCCCGCACCGTCAGTCTATGTATCGAGGTGTTCCAGATCGGCAGCATAACATGGCTCATCCGCACCAGATCAAGATCGAGGATATGCCGAAGCACCATCCCGATCACGCCGCCGGACGTCACACATAATAACTGTCTGCCCGGAACAGAGGCTTCCTCTAAAAGAGCGGCCACGCGCGTCTCGAAATTCTCGTAGGTTTCCTGACCTTCAATCTCCGCCTGCTTCCAGGCGGCGAACACTTTTGGCATGTGATCACTGAAGGTATCGGGCGTCGGCATTGGCGCGCCCATCACGGTATGCATCTGATCCGTCAGCCGAAAATAGTCGATCTCATTGAGGCGTGCATCCTCGTCCGCTTCCCAGCCCATGGCTGCAACCGTCTGGCGGTGCCTCACAAGCGTTCCCGAAATCACGTGATCAAAACCATAGCCATGATCGCGCATCCACTCCCCAAGCCAGGAAGATTGCGTGACACCAAGATCGCTCAGCCGGTCATAGTCTTCTTCCGTGTTGGCCGCGGAATTCGCCTGCCCGTGTCGGACAAGAATGATTTCGCCCATGGTGTGTCTCCTTCGCCACCGGCGATATCGGATCACAGCAGACTTGCCAATCGCGCGAAGTTGCGCGCTGCGCTTTCGCTCATCTGTTTGCGATCTGACACGCGCGGCGCCGCAAAGACGCATTTTCACTCACCCCTGTCGCCTTTGAGACGTTCCGATTGCCGCACGAGTGGTTTAACCTTCTGGCAAAGGGAGCCGACCGTATGAGCGACAAGATCAAATTCACACTGGATGGCCGCGACGTGGAAGCCCGCGCAGACGAGACCATCTGGGAAGTCGCCAAGCGGGAAGGCACGCTGATCCCGCACCTTTGCCACAAAGATGCGCCGGGCTACCGCGCGGACGGCAACTGTCGCGCCTGCATGGTCTCAATCGACGGTGAACGCACGCTGGCCGCCTCCTGCATCCGCATGCCGACCGAAGGCATGACCGTCTCAAGCACCGGTGCGCGCGAAACGCAGGCTCGCAAGCTGGTCATGGAGATGCTTGTCACGGACCAGCCGGAGCAAAATGCGGCGCACGACAAATCAAGCCACCTGTGGGACATGGCCGACGCCCAGGGTATCGAGACCTCTCGCTTTCCTAAACTGGAACAGGGCCGCATTCCGCTTCTGGATGACAGCCACGTGGCGATGAGCGTGAACCTTGACGCCTGCATTCAGTGCGGTCTTTGCGTGCGTGCTTGCCGCGAGGTTCAGGTCAACGACGTGATCGGCATGGCCGGACGCGGCCACGACAGCTACCCCGTCTTCGACTTTGACGATCCGATGGGCGACAGCACCTGCGTGGCCTGCGGCGAATGCGTGCAGGCTTGCCCGACCGGCGCCCTTATGCCTGCAACCGTCACGGAAGGTGCGGGCGTCGGCGACAGCAAAGACTTCGATAGCGAAGTTGCTTCAATCTGCCCGTTCTGCGGCGTCGGCTGTCAGGTCTCGCTCAAAGTCAAAGACGGCAAAGTAAAATACGTCGACGGCATCAATGGCCCTGCCAACGAAGGGCGCCTCTGCGTCAAGGGCCGCTTTGGCTTTGACTATATCCACCACCCCCATCGCCTGACGAAACCTCTGATCCGTCGCGAAGATGCGCCCGCAAAAGGCCTCAACGTCGATCCCGGCGACTGGCATACGCACTTCCGCGAAGCGACCTGGGACGAAGCCCTTGATGTTGCCGCCACTGGCCTGAAAGGCCGCGGTCGTGAAGTCGCGGGCTTTGGCTCGGCCAAATGCACCAACGAAGAGGCCTATCTTTTCCAAAAGTTCATCCGTCAGGGCTTTGGCCACAATAACGTCGATCACTGCACGCGCCTTTGCCACGCGTCCTCGGTCGCGGCTCTCCTGGAAAACGTCGGCTCGGGTGCTGTCACCGCGACCTTCAACGAAATCGAAAACGCCGATGTCGCCATTGTCATCGGTGCGAACCCAATCGAAAACCATCCCGTAGCGGCGACGTTCTTCAAACAGTTCACCAAACGCGGCGGCAAGCTTATCGTCATGGACCCGCGCGGTCAGGCGCTGAAACGTTTTGCCACTCACATGCTGCAATTCCGTCCCGGCGCAGACGTGTCCATGCTGAACGCGATCATGCACACAATTGTCGAAGAAAGCCTTTACGACCAACAATACATCGAAGCCTATACCGAGAACTGGGAGGCCGAAAAAGCCCACCTCAAGGACTTCTCTCCCGAAAAGATGTCCGCGATCTGCGGTATCGATGCCGAAACGCTCCGCGCTGTCGCCCGCGATTTCGCGACAGCCAAGGCCGGAATGATTTTCTGGGGCATGGGCATCAGCCAGCATATCCACGGCACCGACAATTCCCGCTGCCTGATTTCGCTTGCCCTTATGACGGGCCAGGTCGGCCGTCCCGGCGCGGGCCTCCATCCCCTTCGCGGCCAGAATAACGTTCAGGGCGCCTCGGATGCGGGTCTCGTTCCGATGTTCCTGCCTGATTACCAATCCGTCACCGACGACGGCGTGCGATCCGCGTTCACCGATGTCTGGAAATCAGACGATTTCTCGAACGAAAAGGGCCTGACCGTCACCGAGATCATGGACGCGGTTCACGACGGCAATATCAAGGCAATGTACATCCTTGGCGAGAACCCAGCGATGTCCGACCCGGATGTTGAACACGCCCGCGACGCGCTTGCAAAGCTTGACCACCTCGTCGTGCAGGACATCTTCATCACCGAAACGGCCAACTATGCAGACGTGATCCTGCCAGCATCGGCGTTCTACGAAAAGTCCGGCACTGTTACGAATACCAACCGACAAGTGCAGATGGGTCGTCCGGCGGTCGCTCCTCCAGGCGAGGCGCGCGAAGACTGGTTGATCACCGTTGATCTTGCCAAACGCTGCGGGCTGAACTGGGACTACACGACCCCCGCTGACGTTTTCGCCGAGATGAAGCTCAATATGACCTCTCTCGACAACATCACCTGGGATCGTCTCGAAA
This sequence comes from uncultured Boseongicola sp., assembly GCA_905479635.1. Classification (GTDB taxonomy): domain Bacteria; phylum Pseudomonadota; class Alphaproteobacteria; order Rhodobacterales; family Rhodobacteraceae; genus Boseongicola. The sequence continues at coordinate 23,691 of CAJQNG010000034.1, forward strand.
CCGAAAACGCGGTCACCTATCCATCGCTTAGCCCAACTGATCCCGGACAAGCCATTGTCTTCGGAGATGGATTTCCGCGCTCTGACGGCCGCGCACGCTTTACGCCTGCCTCTGTCATTGCACCGGACGAAACGCCTGATGCGGACTACCCGATGATCCTGACCACGGGCCGTCAGCTGGAACACTGGCACACCGGGTCGATGACACGCCGCTCAAAAGTTCTCGACGCGGTTGAGCCGGAGGCGAACTGCTCGCTGCATCCGTCCACGCTGTACAAGCTTGAGGTCGAACCCGGTGGCCACGTCCGCCTGACCACACGCCGTGGCACCATCACGCTGATGGCCCGCGCCGACCGCGCTGTTGCACCCGATATGGTGTTCGTGCCCTTCGCCTTCGTAGAAGCGGCGGCAAACGTTCTGACAAACCCGGCTGTAGACCCCTACGGCAAGATCCCCGAGTTCAAATTCGCAGCAGTCAAAGTCGAAAAGGCCGAGGATCAGGTCGCGGCGGAGTAATTAAATCTGAGGCTCGGGATCATCCTCGCCGGACACACGCCGCCACTGGGTCAGATGCTCTGGCACGCCGCCACGGGACGTCAAGATATCGCCCATCAGCGGCCAACTGGGCTTCGGCGACGACTGTATGCGCTGGTCGGTTTCATAAATGGGACTCGCGCCCCAGTCTAATAATGTCGCATCGCTCATTTTGTCAGATTAATCCAAGTCGCACGCATCACCAAATCACATCCGGATCAGGCCTCAAACCGCAGGACCGTCACCCAGGTTTCGCCGTAACGGCGTGCATCCAGTTTTGAAAAGCCTGTCGGAGCATCCTGCTCGCCCGCCTCTTCCCAGACAACCAAAGCGCCCAGGTCAATCCAGCCACCCTTCGTCGCCGCCGCCAAGCCACGCGCGCCCAGGCCCTTGCCATAGGGCGGGTCAAGAAACACCAAAGTCGCGGGCGTATCAGGGTTTGGACCCAACCGCTGCGCATCGCGCGCTATCACACGGACATCATCCGAAACGCGCGCGCGCTGGATATTGTCAGCGATCAAACGGCCTGCGACACGTCCTGAGTCCACAAAGACACAATGGTCAGCTCCCCGACTTAAAGCCTCAAGCCCCAGCGCACCGGTTCCCGCAAACAGATCAAGCACGCGCGCGCCCTCCACAGGATCACCGTAGCCGCCGTTTTGCAAAAGATTGAAAATCGACTCGCGCACACGGTCCGACGTTGGCCTCAAGTGTGCAGCCGCATCGCCTTTACCAACTGAGGCAAGGCCAAGCCCGCGCATGCGTCCGCCAATGATCCTCACGGCTTCAACAGGGCTTTCATGTCGGTTTCAGGATCAGCCAGCACCTCTGGCGCGGGACTTTTCCCCGCCTCGATCAACCGCTTGCCGACCATGTAATCACGCGGCGCATTGATCGCATCGACGGCCAACAACTGATCGCCCGCAAAATACCAAAAACTCCGCGCAGCGCCTACTTTGCGAGCAACCACGCGGTCATACCCCGTATTCAAACCAGCAATCTGCAATTTCAGATCATACTGATCCGACCAGAACCAGGGTTGCGGGACATAGGCTGTCTCGGCTCCAAGAATATTGCTCGCAATGGTCTCGGACTGATCAATGGCGTTCTGCACCGATTCCAATCGCAACCGACCGCCCTTGTACGGAAAGCTTGCGCAGTCCCCCGCAGCCCAAATGCCCTCGACCGACGTGCGCCCGAATTCATCCACTGCAATCCCGTTGTCACACTCAATACCGGCACGCTCCGCCAACCGCGTATCAGGACGAATACCCATGCCAAGGATCACGAAATCAATATGGAGCATCGTGCCATCCGACAACAGCGCGCCCGTCACATGCCCGCCGCCGCCAACAAGCCGCTCAAGTCCGACGCCCTCGTGGATATCGACCCCATGGGCGCGATGAGCCTCGCGAATGACATCTGCCGTCTCTGGCGAGGCCACACGCCCCAGAATACGCGGAGACATTTCAATCAACGTCACATGCACGCCAAGTTTGGTCGCAACCGCTGCGGCCTCAAGCCCAATATAGCCACCACCAACAACCAGCGCCCGCGCGCCGCGCTGGAACCGAGGCTCCATCCGGTCCACGTCGGCCAGGCCCCGCACAGTGAAGACACCCTCCAAATCCCCCCCAATCGCGGCGGGCAAATGGTTCGGTATTGACCCGGTCGTCAGGACAAGCTGATCATATGTGATCCACTCCCCGCCAATATCGACAGCCTTGCGCTCCGTATCAATCTCGGTCACCGGACAGCCGAGGCGCAGCTGGATATTGTTGTCGGCGTACCAGGCCTCAGGCCGCAGATAGAGCCGCTCTTCTGCCATCTCCCCAAGCAAATAGGCCTTCGACAAAGGCGGACGCTGATACGGCGGCACGCTTTCACCACAGACGACCGTGATCGGCATCTCCGCGCCAAGTGCTCGCAATTTGGCGACCAAAGACGCCCCCGCCTGTCCGCCACCAACGACAAAAATTCCGCTCATTCGCTTTGCCCTCTGGTCAAACCCATCCACCACGTTATGTCCCGTATCAACCTCAGTAGCCACCCGGAGTTCCCCTGCAATGCCTATCACCGTCGGCGACCGTATCCAGTCATCAACTGTTCTTCACATGGGCGAGAACGGACCCGAAGAAATCGACGTCGCCAAGCACATTTCCGGCAAGCGCGTCGTTATCTTCGGACTGCCTGGGGCCTTCACATCGACTTGTTCGATGGCGCATCTGCCAAGTTTCATCCGCACATACGAAGCGTTCAAGGAAAAAGGCATCGACGAAATCATCTGTGTTTCAGTCAACGATGTCTTCGTGATGGCCAAATGGGGCGAGACAACAGGCGCAACAGAAGCTGGAATTACCATGTTGGCGGACTGGTCCAGCGCCTTTGGTAAATCCATCGGCCTGACTTTTGATGCCCCCCCCGTTGGCTACATCCAGCGCATCCTGCGCTGCGCCATGGTCGTAAACGACGGCGTTGTCGAAGTGCTTCAGGTCGAAGAGGGGCGCGGTGTCTGTGAAATGACGGCCGGCGAAACTCTTCTTGAAATGGTCTAGCGCTTAGGCAGAGATGTTACGAACGGTGCGCGTCGGGAACGGAATATCGATCCCGCCGGCATCGAACGCCTCTTTCACAAGACGTTTCATATCGGCCTGATACTGAAAATATGCAGCCGCAGGCACCCAGACCCGTACAAGAAAGTCGACCGAGAAGTCGCCAAGGTTGTTCACTTGAATGAACGGCTCGGGGTCTGTCAATGAGCGCGGATCGCCAAGAATAGTGTCTTTGATAATCTGCTCGGCCTTGGCAAGATCGGCACCATAAGCAACACCGAAAATCCATTCTGCACGTCGTCTGTCATATACCGAGTAGTTCGTGATCGTACTCGACCAGACCGACGTGTTCGGCATAATGATCTGAACATTATCCAACGTCGCAAGTTCCGTCGTAAAGATTGAAATGTCCTTGACCGTCCCCATAACGCCGTTGACGGACACGAAATCGCCGACCTTGATCGGACGGAAAACCACCAGCATCACACCGGATGCCACGCCACTTAGAACACCTTGCAAAGCAAGACCAATTGCAAGACCGGCGGCACCAAGAAGCGCAATAAGGGACGCCGTCTGGAAGCCGAAATTCTGCAGGACGAATATTATCGTCAGCGCCAGAAGACCGTAGCGCACGATATTGGCCAGGAAGCCACCCATCGTCTTGTCGAAGTGACGGGATCTCTCCGCCAGCCGAATAATCCGGCGGCGGAAGAAGCCTGCCAAAAAGAAGCCTACGATCAGGATCACGCTGGCCAGCATTACCTGCCCCGCGATATCGATCAGAAAGCGAACCGTGAAAAGATCGCCCACCGTCGTGCCATCGACGACTTGGTAACCCATTAACTGGTCGAGGTATTCCATCAGGCCGCCTTGTCCATCTTCTCTGCCAGCGCAGCGTCAAGGGCGGACAGACCACCGGCGTCATGCGTCGTCAAGGTCACCTCGACACGGTTGTAGACGTTAAACCACTCGGGGTGATGGTTCATCTTCTCAGCCACAAGCGCCATCCGGGTCATCCACCCAAAGGCCTCGATGAAACTGCCAAACTTGAACGTCTTGGTGATCGCATCACGATCTTCGCCCAACACCCATCCCGTCGCAGTCAGTGTCGACACCGCCGCCTCGCGCGCTTTACCTGTTAGTTTCTCGCTCATGTCGGCTCCTCTGTGATCTTCTTAAATGGTCCATATGTGGTCAGGATTTCGATATCGCCTGACACGGCGCGCTTCTCGGCCTCAAGGTAGTCAGAAACCGCTGTAGAAAATCCTTCGTCTGCCATCCAATGCAACGAATGACATTCAACTGGTAAATATCCACGCGCCAGTTTGTGCTCGCCCTGCGCTCCGGCTTCAACCGCGCGCAATCCGTGTTTAATCGCGTAATCGATGGCCTGATAATAGCACAGTTCGAAATGCAGGCAGGGAAACTGCTCGACTGCCCCCCAATAGCGTCCGAACAACACATCGCGTCCGATGAAATTCAACGCACCCGCAACGGGCCGCCCGTCCTCAAGGGCCAGAACAAGCAACATGTCATCGCGAAGCGTTTGCTGAGCGTGATCGAAGAACGACCGCGTCAGATAGGGCGTTCCCCACTTGCGCGCGCCGGTGTCCTGATAAAATTCCCAAAATGCATCCCAATGCTCGGGTCGCAAATCATTGCCCGAATACTGGACGATCTCGCCGCCAAAATCATGCGCCGTGCGTCGTTCTTTTCGGATTGTCTTTCGCTTGCGCGATGACAATGCCGCAAGGAAATCATCAAACGTCCCGTAGGCGTCGTTCACCCAATGGTATTGCTGGGTCACCCGATGCAAAAGGCCCATTTCTGCGCCTCGTGTCGCTTCATCTTCCGTGCAAAACGTCGCGTGTGCCGAGCTAAGGCGGTTCTCCATCCCGACATGAAGCACCCCCTGCACCAAGGCTTGAAAGCCGCGATCCTCTTGGCCCGGCTTCGTCAAAAAACGCCGCCCCGTCGCAGGTGTAAACGGCACCGCAATCTGCAACTTCGGATAATACCGTCCGCCTGCCCGCTCCCAGGCATGCGCCCAGTTGTGGTCGAAGATATACTCGCCCTGGCTGTGACCCTTGGCATACATCGGCGCAACCGCGATGACCTCATCGCCCGCACGCGCCACCAGATGATGCGGCTGCCATCCCGTCCCGGGTCCCACCGATCCGCTATCTTCCAAAGCCCTCAGAAAACGATAGGTCGTGAAGGGATCAATAGCGCGCGCGCCGTCGACCGCTTCCGGACATGCGCAAGCGTCCCAGACGTCCGGGTCGATCTCGGCCAGACCGCCAAGTACAGAAATTTCGATGTCAGATGCGCTCATGCGTCTCTTCTCGCGGGTTGTTTCACAACTGGCGCGTACGACGTGCGATTCAAGCCGTCAGACGCGGCAGATAGCCTTCAAAGGTGATATTTTCCGCAATCAAACGCGCTTTTGCCTCTTGTTCAGACGATCGAATGGTCCAGCAGAGGATCCCTGCGCCGCGCGCCTTCAAGGCGCCCACACGACCACGATCAAGATCGTTGCAATCATGGCTGATAAAACTTGCCCCTACCCGATCAAAATCGGCAATCGCGCGCAGTCCGACCAACACATCCTGCGACGCGGGGCCACACCCCGGCGCAAAAGCGTCCGTCGTTAGTCCGCGCGGGATATCTGGCAGCAGCCTTTGCATCTCTGCCACGCTGTGGGGATTGAACGACATGACTGCGCATTCGCCGCTGTAATCGCGAAGATCCCGCGCCACGGCTTGCTCCAAAGGCCCCACATCGGTGCCAAAAGCCCCATCCTGATCCTTAATTTCGACCAACAACGGCACCTTGCCATCCACGAGGGCCAGAACCTCACGCAACGTCGGAATAGTGCCATCGGAGCCGGTCAACCGGATCGCAGTCAGCGCGGCTGCGGTTTTTTCCCGCACAAGCCCAGTCTCACCCGTCACCCGATCCAGCTTATAGTCATGAAAGGCCATCGCCTGCCCGTCAGCCGACAATTGAATATCAAGTTCAATGCCATAGCCTGCCGAAACCGCGGCCTGAAAAGACGCCATCGCGTTTTCGATACGACCGGCCCGCACATCGTGCAGTCCACGATGCGCCAGCGGCAACCGGATCAGGGATTGAGGAAGCATGCGGGTCATTCGATCTCAAAAATACCTTCGATTTCGACAGCAACATTAAACGGCAATGCGCCCGCGCTTACGGCCGAACGGGCATGACGCCCAGCATCCCCCAACAGCGCCACCAACAAATCCGAAGCCCCATTCACCACCGTCGGCTGATCGCCGAATTCCGGTGTCGAGTTCACAAACCCCGTCAGTTTCACAACGCGCTTCAGCCGCGAAATATCGCCACCACAGGCCTTCTTGGCCTGCGCCAAAAGCGCCAGAGCACAGGTCTGAGCCGCCTTCGCTGCCTCTTCGGCCGTCAGGTCTGCCCCAACTTTACCTGTGATCAACCCGTCCGCATTCATCGACACCTGCCCCGAGACATAGACGGTGTTCCCAACCACCACAAAAGGCACATAATTGGCTTGCGGCGCTGGCGCATCTGGAAGCGAAAGGCCAAGGTCCGCCAGGCGTTGATCAAAGTTTGAGCTCATCTAGAATTTCCTTCTTTGGGCGTTTCGTACCGCAATTGCCGCAAAATCGCCCCTGTTTCCCTGCTATCAGCATGATTTCGCGCAGCCGCGCCTGTCTGGCAACACTTAACGCGCATTTGCGTGAATTTGTACTCCTACCACCTGTTCTTTAACTGAAAAACACATATGTATCCGCTTAATGTCTCTGCTGATTAAAACAAACGATTTGGTCTGATTTTGCTGCCCACACGTATTTCCCCAAAGCGCGCTTTGGCCATTGGCCTTGGTTTGGCGCTTCTTACCGCCTGTTCTGTACCGGAACCGGGCACTGATGTGCATGACCCATACGAATCCGTGAACCGGGCTACGCATTGGGTAAATGGCGAACTTGACCGCTCGGCGTTACGGCCGGCCAGCCAAGTCTATGGCACCTTGGTTCCAGGCCCTGTTCGCCGCTCGGTCGATAACGTTGCAGACAATCTCGGGATGCCCAGCGCTGTGATGAACAAAGTCATGCAAGGGGACATTGGCGACGCCATCCACAACACAGCGCGTTTCGCGGTGAACACAACGCTTGGCCTTCTTGGGCTGTTCGACCCGGCCTCGGACATGGGTCTTGAGGCCCGCGACAGCGGTTTCGCCGATACGCTTGCCGTCTGGGGCGCCAGCGAAGGCGCCTATCTCGTGCTGCCGGTCTTTGGCCCGTCAACAGAACGCGACACGGCGGGTCTTGTCGTCGATATTCTGACCAACCCGATCGGCACGGTCCTTGGCCCAAAACTTGGCAGCCAAGCCGAAGACGCCAACCTCGACTTCACAATTGCCTCAACGCTGAATAGCCGCTTCGAGTTGACGGAAGCCTTCGACACCATTCTCTACGACAGCGCCGACAGCTACACACAATTGCGCTTGTTTTATCTCGATTCGCGCCGTTTCTCGCTGGCAAGCACCTCAGACGACGCAACCGTCGATCTATACGGCGACCTGTATGAAGGATTGTATGATGAGTAACCTGACACGCCGCACAACGCTTGCAGGCCTTCTGGCGACGATGGGCCTTGCATCAAGCCCCGCCTTCGCTCTGGCCACAGCCGAAGCTCGTTCGTTGATTGACGATGTCGTCGCGCGGATCACTTCGGTGATCAATTCCGGCAAATCAGAATCCGCGATGTATCGCGATTTCGAGGTGATCTTTAACCGTTATGCGGACGTCCCGACAATCTCACGCTCGGCGCTCGGGCCCCCGGCCCGAAGTGCCAGCAGCCAACAGCTCAACCAGTTCTCTGATGCCTTCGCCGGATATCTTGCCCGCAAATACGGCAAACAGTTCCGTGACTTTATCGGTGGCGAGATCATCGTGCAAAGCGCGCGCCAGGTGAAAAGCTTTCAGGAAGTGCAGTGCGTCGCCAAGCTTCGCGGCCAGTCACCGTTCAGTGTCACTTTCATGGTGTCGGACAGGTCTGGTTCGGACAGGTTCTTTGATCTTTTGATCGAAGGCATCAGCCTTTTGAAATCAGAGCGCGCCGAAATCGGTGCAATGCTCGACAAGCGCGGTGGCAATATCGACGCTTTGATCAGCGATTTGAAAAGCGCGGGCTAAGACCGGGGGCAAGCCATACGCGCAACCGTCATATGCCGTTTGCGCCCAAACCCTGGTCGCCGTTCAACTTCAAACCCTGCTTCAGCCAACCCGCGGCGGATCGCGCCCGCTGCGGAATACGTCGCGGCGGTGCCACAGGGCGCCGTATGCCGGGCAACGGCATGCAACAACTCCGGCTCCCAAAGCTCTGGATTGCGCGCCGGTGCAAAGCCATCCAGATACCACGCATCCGCGAGCCCATCCCACGCAGGCACCGACTGGCGTGCATCGCCTTCGATAATCTCCAAGACGACGCCCGGGGTTCTGACGGAAAGCCGCCCCTCCCCGCGCGCCGCTAACAAAGGCGCTGCAAACTCCGCCAAAGTCGGAAACACGGACAGCGCGCGCGCCATATCATCCGCCGCCATCGGAAATAGCTCAAACGACGTGAACCGCAGCGTGCCAGGCTTCCCGGATGCCACCCAAGCCGCCCATGTCGCAAGAAAATTCAGACCTGTGCCGAACCCCAGTTCGGCAACCTGAAACTCATCCTCAAAACGCGCGGGCAGCCCGTTACCTGCAAGAAAAACATGACCCGTCTCGGCCAAACCGTCCTCAAGCGAGAAGTAAGGGTCCTCGAAACGGGTGGCGATCGGCACATTTCCGCGCCAACTGAGCTCTGGATGCTGGTGTGAAGCCACGTTTCGCCCTAAATCGCTTGGAAATACCTTCAGACAGTCGCAACAGGAGCCCAACTTGGCAACGGTCGATCTTACAGTGCGCGGCGCAGGCATATTTGGTCTCGCGACCGCATGGACTGCTCTGAAGCGCGGGGCAAACGTGCGTGTGATTGACCCGAATGGCGCAGGTTCAGGTGCCTCCGGAGGCATCGTCGGTGCGCTCCAGCCGCATACGCCAGACGTCTGGAACGAAAAGAAGCAATTCCAACTCGACGCTCTGCTCATGGCCCCCGACTTCTGGCACGAGATTGAAGCGACCTCAGGCATCTCAACCGGGTTCGCAAAGGCCGGACGGCTGCAACCGCTCGCAGGGGAACGCGAAGTTGTCATGGCCCGCGCCCGCTCAAAAGGCGCTGCCGAATTCTGGGGTAACGCCGCGATCTGGGAGGTTATAGAAGCTGACGCCGCGGGCGACTGGCGACCCCCAAGCGATACAGGCCTTTATATCCACGACACGTTGTCTGCCCTTATCCACCCAAGACGTGCCTGCGCAAGCCTCACGGCCGCCATTAAAGCCCGCGGAGGCGAGGTCACGACGCAAGGCGACGACGACGGCGCAATCCTTTGGGCCACCGGATGGAAAGGTCTCGGCGACCTGAACACCGCCTTTGGCAAGCTGATGGGCACTGGGGTCAAAGGTCAGGCCGCGCTCTTGCACCACGAGGCAGCTGGAAGGTCCCAGATTTTCGCAGGCGGCATCCATTTTGTGCCACATCAGGACGGCACCGTGGCCATAGGCTCCACCTCTGAACGAGAGTTCAGCGATCCACACAGCACCGACCAAATGCTCGACGACGTCGTCCGGCGCGCCATGGAACTGATGCCTGTCCTGAAAGGGGCGCGCATCGTAGAACGCTGGGCCGGCGTACGCCCCCGCGCCAAAAGCCGCGCGCCCCTTCTTGGAGCATGGCCAGACCGCACCGATCACTTTGTCGCAAACGGGGGCTTCAAAATCGGCTTCGGCGTGGCACCGATGGTGGCCCAAACAATGTGTGACCTCATTCTAGACGGCAAAGACGCAATCCCCGACGGCTTTCGTCTGACCGCCTGACCCCGTTCACCCTTTCAAAAATATCTCGGGCGCGCGCGTGGGGCAGCGCCCCACAAAACCCCTCAAGGTTCACCGCGCCTCAGCCGTCATCGAAACCCGCCGACGTGATCCTTCGACCCAATACCGATCCCCCGCCCGGCAAAGCCAGGCAACATCCCCCAAAACCAGGGGGGCAGTCGCGCGGAAAGAAAACGCGGTCACCGCCCCAAGATGCTCGGCGGCAAACAATGCCAGCAAGGTCGCCAAAAGCGGACCATGCACAACAATACCGCCATACCCTGCATCCCTCGCATACTCGACATCATAGTGGATGCGATGCGCATTGAACGTCAGTGCCGAGAACCGGAACAGCGTTGCGGCATCCAGTTTCAAAGCGCGCCGCTCATCCGCCTCGCCTGTTTCAACCAGGCCTTGCGGGGTTGCGCTTCCCGCTTCGCGGTACACAAGGTCCTGATCCTCGGTCAGAACCAAGGCGCCGCGCTGAAAGACTTCATGACGCATGGTGACGAAATCAAGCTTGCCGCTGCGCCCTGATTTTCGGGTCATCCCAACGGGGCGGGAGAGTTTCTTGGCCGCCACGCCAGCGCGAAAGGGCGCATGCCATTGCACGCGGCCACCCGCCCACATCCGCATCGGCAATTCCGACAATGGCTTGCCGATGCCCGCATCTTGATGCCCGTCAACGCCCAAGGCCTCACGCCCGGCAGGATTCCAAAAATATGCCAAATGTGCGAACGGCGGCAGTATCGCGCCAACATCAACCGGGCACGCCTGCCCCAAGGTAGCGAACCATGCCTCGGCGCGCGCCGGGTCGATACGGTCGTTCAGTGTTAATGTTTCAGCGAGGCTCATAGCCGCGAAACTAAATCCGCGCGCGCCAAGCTACAAGCGGTCACACACCGCGCGCGATCTCGGCCTTCAACGCCACGATAATATCTGCCACTTGCGCATCAACGCGCTCTGAAACCAGGCGTCCCTCGGCATCGAACGCCGTGCCAGAGCCCGCCAACAAAACTTCCATCGCCAAAACCCGCGCGCGAAACGGCGTCATCGCAAGACGCAACGCATAATTTGCCCGCGCGCCACCTGCACGACCCGCTGCCGCGGCCATGAGCACAACGGGTTTATGCGCCCAGGGACGCCCTTCAACCCGGCTGATCCAATCCAGTGCATTCTTAAGAACCCCTGAAAACGACTGATTGTATTCGGGCGTCGAAATCACAACCGCCTCAGCCAAAGCGATCTGATCTGCTAAAATCTGCACCGACGCAGGCACCCCGGATGCGGCCTCTTCGTCGCCGTCATAAAGCGGCAATCGAATATCCGCCTCGACGTAGTCACCGCCAAAATGGCGACCCGCCTCGCGGATTAGCTTCCGGTTCGTGGCTTGCGCCCGAAGGGACCCTGAAATTCCAAGCAGCACTGACACGCCTCATTGCAAAAATTCCTCTTGCCGGACCTAATCCAGAACGTGCCTTTCGCAAGGGAATTCGCGAAAAAGCCCAACATCTTGTGGATAATTGCCGATATACCCACCTTCGCTTGCGTCTGACATTGACTCCCCTTCGCGCAGACCGGACACTTGGGGACCGGAATCACCCAAGTCCAAAGGCCAAACCCCCTTGCGCTTCTCCCGACTGCGTCTCAACGGCTTCAAAAGCTTCGTCGACCCGACCGATCTTGTCATCGCGGACGGGCTGACTGGTGTTGTCGGCCCGAACGGTTGCGGCAAGTCGAACCTGTTGGAGGCGCTCCGCTGGGTCATGGGCGAAAACCGCCCCTCGGCAATGCGCGGCGGCGGCATGGAAGATGTGATCTTCGCCGGGGCCTCAACCCGCCCGGCCCGCAATTTCGCCGAAGTCGGGCTGATCATCGACAATTCCGAGCGCCTTGCGCCAGCTGGCTTCAACGAAAACGACGGGCTTGAGATTATCCGCCGCATCACACGGGATGCAGGCTCTGCCTACAAAGTGAACACCAAAGACGTCCGTGCCCGTGACGTGCAGATGTTGTTTGCCGACGCGTCCACCGGCGCGCATTCGCCGGCACTTGTCCGCCAGGGACAGATTTCCGAGCTGATCAACGCCCAACCCAAAGCACGCCGCCGTATTCTTGAGGAAGCCGCTGGTATTTCGGGCCTTTACCAACGCCGCCATGAAGCTGAATTAAAGCTTAAAGGCGCCGAAACAAACCTTACCCGCGTTGACGACGTCATCGAACAGCTCGCCAACCAACTGGCATCGCTCGCGCGCCAGGCCCGTCAAGCCAAGCGTTACCGTGAGATCGGCGGGCAATTGCGCCATGCCGAAGGCTTGTTGCTTTATCTCAAATGGCGCGAAGCCGAAGACGCGCGCATAGCCACCGAAACCGACCTTGCCGAGCGCACCCGCGCAACGGCCGAGGCCGAACGGATGGCGCGAACGGCCACCGGCGAGCGCGCCAAGGCCGAAGAGGCTCTGCCGCAGTTGCGCGAAGAAGAAGCTATCGCCGCTGCACTTCTTCAACGCGTTCAGGTCCAGATTGCTCAGCTTGACGAAGACGAGGCCCGCGCCAAGCGTGCCATCGAAATGCTTCAGGCGCGGATTGCGCAACTCACTGCCGACGCCGACCGCGAAACGGCCCTCAACTCCGATGCAGGAGAAACTCTCGCGCGGCTCACTGCAGAAACAGCCGCGCTTGACCGCGAAAGCGAAGGCTTCGACGACGCCGTGGACGCAGCCTCCAAGGAAGCCCACGAAGCCGCCCGCATCCTTCATAACCGCGAAAACGATCTGTCCACTTTGACCGAAGACGTTGCCCGTCTTGCTGCACGCCACCAGTCGGCGCAACGGCTGCGCGACGACGCCAAAACGACACTTTCCCGCAGTGAAGCCGCCGAAGAAAAGGCCCGTGACGAAGCAAAGTCTTCAGAACAAGACCTCGCAACTGCCGCCACTGCTTTCGCCGCCGCAGAAGTTGCGCTTGCAGCCGCCAGCGAAGCCGCCAATTCCGCGGAAGCCGCACTCGTGGCCTTTGATGACGCCCGAGAAGGGGCGCAATCGCGCGAGTCCAATGCGCGCGCGGAACGTGCCTCGGCAGAAGGCGAAGCAAAGGCCCTGCAGGCCGAAGTTTCAGCATTGGCCAACCTGGTAAACCGCGACACGGCCGAGGGCGGTCAGGTCATGGACCTTCTTTCGGTCAAATCCGGCTACGAAAAGGCTCTCGGCGCGGCTCTTGCCGATGACTTGCGCGCGCCCGCGATTGAAGACGACGACCCGTCTGGCTGGGCCTCGCTTCCGGGCTACGCCAAACCGCAATCGCTCCCTCTTGGGGTCGCGGCATTAACCAATTACGTGAGCGTCCCGCAGGTCCTCGCCCGTCGCCTTGCGCAGGTTGGTCTCATCAACCGCAATGACGGCCCGGGCCTTCAGGCCGATCTGCTTCCTGGACAGCGCCTTGTATCCATCGAAGGTGATCTTTGGCGCTGGGACGGGTTCCGCGCCGGATCGGGCGATGCCCCGTCCGCTGCTGCACTACGGCTTGAGCAACTGAACCGCCTTGAAGAACTGAAGCAGGGTTTGGAATCCGCCACCGCCCGCGCCGACGGAACCGCCCGCGCGCACGAGCATCTGAAGGGCGAACTCGAAGCACTGGCGAGCAAACTGTCCGAAGCCCGCGATGCCCGTCGCGCCGCAGATCATGCCCTTGCCGAAGCCAACCGAAGCCTCTCGCGCGCCGAAGCCGACCGCAACATCTCTGCTGGAAAACGCGATGCCGCAGACCTTGCGACGGCGCGCCACGGAGACGAAGCCACGGCCGCCCGTCAGCGACTGCAAGACGCCGAGCGTTCGCTGGAAAGTCTCGACGATCTTGATGCCCTGCGCGCCACGTCCGAAGACCTGAAGGTTACGGTGGAAGCCGCGCGGATGACGATGATGGCCAGGCGCTCATCGCATGACGAGCTGAAGCGGGACGGCGAAGCCCGCAAGAGCCGCCTCGCCGCCATCGTGCGCGAACGCGAAACCTGGCAAAAGCGCCTCGAAAGCGCGGAAACCCGGATCGCGGAACTTGCCAGCCGCCGCGAAACCGCCGGGGTCGAGCTTGCCGAAGCAGAAGGCACGCCCGGGCGCATCGCCGCAGATCGCGACCGCCTTGCGGACACGCTTGCAGGCGCGCAGACGCGCCGTCGTAGCGGCGCCGATGCACTGGCCTTGGGCGAAACCGCCGAGCGCGACGCAAAAGATACCGAACGCCAATCCGAACGCGACGCCTCTGCTGCGCGTGAAGCGCGCGCCGCGGCCGAAGCCCACGCACAAGCCGCCCGCGAAACCGTCACCCACGCCGCCGAGCGTATTGTCGAAGAACAAGAAACCACGCCTGAAAAGCTTCTTGAAACGCTTGAGGCCGACCCCGAACAACTGCCTTCGGCTGAGAAAATTGAAGCCGACGTCTTGCGTCTGCGCCGCAACCGGGACGCCCTTGGCGCGGTGAATTTGCGCGCCGAAGAAGACGCCCGCGAGGTCGATGAAGAACACACCAACCTTGTTGCCGAAAAAACCGACTTGGAAGATGCGATCCGCGCCCTCAGAAACGGTATTGCCAGCCTCAACAAAGAAGGTCGCGAACGTCTGCTGACCGCCTTCGAGCAGGTCAACTCCAATTTCTCGCTCTTGTTCAAACACCTCTTCGGCGGCGGCGAAGCGAAACTTGTGTTGATCGAATCTGAGGACCCGCTTGACGCTGGTCTTGAGATTATGTGCCAACCGCCCGGCAAAAAGCTATCCACGCTCTCGCTTCTTTCCGGCGGCGAACAAACCCTTACGGCCCTCGCCCTGATCTTCGCCGTGTTCCTTGCAAACCCAGCCCCGATCTGCGTCCTCGACGAGGTCGATGCCCCGCTGGACGACGCAAACGTAACGCGCTTTTGCGATCTTCTCGACGAGATGTGCCGCCGCACCAACACGCGCTTTTTGATCATCACTCACCACGCGGTGACAATGGCCCGCATGGATCGCCTTTTCGGCGTGACAATGGCCGAACAGGGCGTCAGCCAACTTGTCTCGGTTGATCTTAGAAATGCGGAAGCAATGGTCGCTTAAACCCGGCCGTGCGAAATCAAATATTCCCGTCTAAGCGTATAGAGCCCGGTGGAAATAATCACCGCGGCCCCGATCACCGTCCACATATCGGGAAGCTGACCAAAGACGACAAACCCGTAGAACGTCCCCCAGATCATCATGCTGTAATGGATCGGGGCGATCACCACGGCCATCGCCACTTCAAAAGCCTTGATGACACAAACCTCCGCCACACCGGCCAAAGCGGCAATACCCACAAGGATGATCACTTGTTGGCTGTCCGGCGTGATCCAGACAAAAGGCAAGGGCAGCGTTAATAATGCACTGCCCACAATGGCTGTATAGACAATCGTTGTGGCGGTCTTATCGGTATCGCTCAGGGCGCGGGATATGATTTGTCGCACAGCGAAAAACGCCGCCGCAATCACAATAAGAAACGCCGCCGGGTGGATCACACTCATGCCTGGCCGGATCACGATCAATGTCCCGACAAACCCCAGGAACACCGCAATCCATCGGCGCATGCCCACAGGCTCGCGCAGGATGAATGCCGCCAGCAGCGTCACAATGAACGGGGCCACGAAAGTCACTGCAACCGCGTCGGCCAACGGAACATAGCTAACCCCAACGATGAACAACGTCGCAGACCCGACCGCAACACAGCCCCTCAAAACCTGCAACTTCGGGTGCGACGTCCGCAGGATCGTCCGCCCATGGTAGGCAATCAAGAAAAACGCGCCGGCCAAAAGTCCCAACTGCCGGGTCCAGGTGATCTGGATCGGATGAAGCTCAGCCGTGAGGAACTTCGCCCCTGTATCCACTGCCGCAAACAGGAACATGCCGAGAAGCATCAACAAGACACCTTTCCCGCTTTCCGAGCGACGGGTCGGCACGCCCGAGGGCGTTTCCGGCGGATTGGCCGAGGTTGCGATTTTGGATGCTCCTTTGGATCTGCCTCCCATCAAGCACATGAAGCCAATCCGTGGCAAGGCGAACAAAAGCGCAGCCTTTGATGAATGCCCTGAGGCTCCTAAGATCACCCCATGAAAATCATCCGCGACACCCCCGACCAACTGATCCTTGCCTCTGTGCCATGGCTCCTGTCGATCCTTCTGACCGCAATCATCCTTATTTTTGTCGCGGTCGGCTTATCGCTCGTGTTTGACGGGGACCTCATGGGCCTGTTTTTCGCGATTTTCGGCGGCGGCATCGGAGCTGCATGCTTTGTCGCCTTCGTCCGCCGCGTTCAGGTGATCTTCGACCGGCGGCAACAGACCTTCACCATTCGGCGCAGGACAGTCTTCGGGTACAAGGAAAACACGCGCGCCCTTGGTGATGTCGATCACGCACTTATTGAGCACACCACCAACTCGGACGGGCAACGCCTAGATCGTCCAACGCTTGTCATGCGCCGCGGCGGCGGTGATCTCCGCATGCCGATCGTGACGACCTATTCCAACTCAAATCATTCGGGCGACATTGTCGAAGCCATCAACCGCTGGATGGGCGACGGCGACCTTGACTCCGAGCCGCACGCGCCGTAATCCCGCATCAACCTCCGGGAGCATTGAATCTCCCGGTCCCTGTTTACAGGGATCGCCCCCCATCAGCGCGTCGCGCCCATGGGGGCGTTTGGCGTTTAGTCGGGTCGCGCCACTGGCGCGCTTGGCGTTTAGTCGGTCGGTGCATATGTGCCGATCAGGGATCAACGGGCAAAAGGGCCAGTGCGTATGTTTGAAAATCTCTCAGATCGCCTCTCCGGCGTCTTTGATCGTCTGACGAAGCAGGGCGCGCTGTCCGAAGACGACGTGAAAACCGCCCTACGCGAAGTCCGCGTCGCCCTTCTTGAAGCCGACGTTTCGCTGCCCGTCGCCCGCGATTTCGTCAAAGCCATTCAGGAAAAAGCCACCGGGCAATCCGTGACCAAATCGGTCACCCCCGGCCAACAGGTCGTCAAGATCGTCCACGACGAACTTATCCACGTCCTGAAGGGCGATGAAGACCCCGGCGCGCTCAAGATCGACAACCCGCCTGCCCCGATCCTGATGGTCGGCCTGCAGGGGTCTGGTAAAACGACAACCACTGCCAAACTTGCCAAACGTTTGAAAGACCGCGAAGGCAAACGCGTCCTTATGGCCTCGCTCGACACCAACCGTCCGGCGGCGATGGAGCAACTTGCGATCCTTGGCGTGCAGATCGGCGTCGACACCCTGCCGATCGTTAAAGGCGAAGACCCGGTCGCCATCGCCAAGCGCGCGAAAACCCAAGCCAGCCTTGGCGGCTATGACGTCTACATGCTCGACACCGCCGGCCGCCTGCACATCGACGAAGAACTGATTGCGCAAGCCGCCGCGGTGCGCGACGTTGCCAATCCCCGCGAAACGCTCCTCGTGGTCGACGGTCTTACCGGTCAGGACGCGGTCAACGTCGCGACAGAATTTGACGACAAAATTGGCGTCACCGGCGTCGTTCTGACCCGCATGGACGGCGATGGTCGCGGTGGTGCGGCACTTTCGATGCGCGCCGTCACCGGCAAACCGATCCGCTTCGTCGGCCTTGGCGAAAAGATGGACGCCATCGAAACGTTTGAGCCCGACCGCATCGCGGGCCGCATCCTCGGCATGGGCGACATCGTGGCTCTCGTCGAAAAGGCACAGGAAACCATCGAGGCCGAACAGGCCGAGCGCATGATGAAGCGCTTCCAGAAGGATCAGTTCAACATGAACGACCTGCGCAGTCAGCTTGAGCAGATGCTCAAAATGGGTGGCATGCAAGGCATTATGGGCATGATGCCCGGTATGGGAAAAATGAAGAACCAGATGGCCGACGCGGGCATGGACGACAAAGTCCTCAAACGTCAGGTCGCTCTCATTCAGTCCATGACCAAGAAAGAACGCGCCAATCCAGGCCTTCTTCAAGCCAGTCGTAAGAAACGCATCGCGGCAGGTGCAGGCTTGGAGGTTTCCGACCTCAACAAGCTTCTGAAAATGCATCGCCAGATGGCGGATATGATGAAGAAGATGGGGAAAATGGGCAAAAAGGGCATGATGCGCCAAATGGGCAGCATGCTTGGCGGCAAAGGCGGCATGCCCCCCGGTGGCATGCCAAGCCAGGCCGAGATGGACGCAGCGCAGGCACAAATGGGCAAAATGGGCGGCGGCTTCCCCGGTATGGGCGGTGGCGCGGCCCTGCCCCCCGGGCTGTCTGGGTTTGGTAAGAAAAAGTAATCCCAAATGACCGTTGCATTTCATATCCCCGAGATCGAGACCGATCGTCTCCGCCTGAGGCTTCCGAAAGCCTCGGATCTCGCTGCGCATATCGCATTTCGTACGTCTGAGCGCAGCAAAGGCGTCGGTGGGCCCTTTGACGCGCAATCAAGTTTCCAAAGCCTCGAAGCGATCATCGGCCAATGGCACCTTCGCGGCTATGGTCGCTGGATGGTCGCCAACAAAGTAACCGACGAGCCCTACGGCGTCGTCGGCATTTATCATCCGATGGACTGGCCCGAAGCCGAAATCGGTTGGTCCCTTTATGAAGCCGGTGAGGGCAAAGGCATCGCCCATGAGGCTGCAACCGCAACGCGCGAATTCGCCTACACCGCTTTGGGCTGGTCCCGCATCGTCAGCCTGATCATGCCTGACAATGTGCGCTCGATCCGACTGGCCAAGCGCATGAACTGCCGCAAAACAGAGGCTTTCACGCATCCGGAATTTGGCGCGCTCGATATCTGGGTCCACGCTACGCGGGAGGCCGCATGAGCACCGTCGCCATCCCAGCCCTCGAAACTGATCGCCTGATCTTGCGTGCCCCGCAGATGAGCGATGGTGATATATTTGCGGACGTCCTCAAAAGCGCGCGTTCAAGGCGTGTCGGCGGCCCTGGCGGCGCATGGTTCCCGGCAACATGGCCGAAGCCTGACTTCGGCTGGCTCCTTTATGACGACGCGCACGACGGCCAAGGCTATGGCACAAAAGTCATGGCCGCATTGCGGGACTTTACCTGGGATCACGTTGGCCTCTCAACCTGTGGTGCCTACATCGCCAACGACAATATCGCGTCAGCGGCTGTCGCAACGCGTCTCGGTGGAAGCATCGACGAAGATGCGCGGCGGTCAGAAAAGGACGATCCCATCGACGCCTGGCGCTTTTACCCGAAGGGCAAGGCATAATGTGCACTACCTTCACAATCGCCGCCTCAGGAGCACGCCCATGACCGACGCCGTATCCCGCGCAGCCGAGCTTCTGGCCGGCCACCGCGACAGCATCGACCGCCTCGACGCCATCCTTGTCTACACCCTTGCCGAACGGTTCAAGCAGACACAGGCCGTCGGTCGCCTGAAAGCAGAACATGACCTCCCGCCCAGTGACATGGCGCGCGAGGCCAACCAGATCGAACGCCTTGAATGGCTCTCGAAAGAAGCGGATTTGGATCCCCAATTCGCAAAGAAATTCCTGGCCTTCATCATCCAGGAAGTCATCCAGCACCATAATCAACACCAGAAATAACTCTTAAAGGATCAACGACATGGCTATGAAAATTCGCCTCGCCCGCGGTGGCTCCAAGAAGCGCCCTCACTACGCAATCGTTGCGGCCGACAGCCGCATGCCACGCGATGGCCGCTTCATCGAGAAGCTCGGCACTTACAACCCGCTTCTCGCCAAAGACAACGAAGAGCGCGTGAAAATGAACATTGAACGCGTTCAGTACTGGCTCGACCAGGGCGCGCAGCCAAGCGACCGTATCGCACGCATGCTTGAAGCTGCTGGCGTCCGCGAAAAGACCGAGCGCAACAACCCGAACAAAGCTGTTCCCGGCAAGAAAGCTGCTGAGCGCGCAGAAGAAAAAGCCGCTAAAGCTGCTGCTCCTGCAGTAGAAGCGCCTGCTGAAGACGCAGCCCCAGCCGAAGAAGCAGTTGAAGAGGTAGCGGAGTAATCCGCGCCTTTTCAATGGTTTAAAACATGTCGGATCGGGTTTGCGTCGGCGCTATTGCCGGATCATTTGGTGTGAAGGGCGAGGTGCGGCTGAAAAGCTTTTGCGCCGAGCCCGACGCCATCTCCACCTATGGGCCGCTCACGTCGGAAGACGGGGCGACATCTTGGGAGGTGCGCATTACGCGTTCGGTTAAAAATGGCTTTGCCGCACGCCTGACCGGCGTCGCCACGAAGGACGCCGCAGACGCTCTTCGGGGCGTGCAGCTTTTTGCGCCACGCGACCGCCTGCCTGACCTGGTCGATGACGAGTACTATTATACTGACCTGATTGGCTTGATCGTGCTTGATACCGGCGGCACCGAAATAGGCCGGGTGAAGGCCGTTCTGAACCACGGCGCTGGTGATCTTCTTGAAATCTCGGGACTGGGACTGAAGCAACCGGTCCTCTTGCCGTTCACCGAAGCCGCCGTCCCAACCGTTGACATGAAGGCGGGCCGCATCATCGCTGACCCGCCCGATGGGTTGTTCGAATGAGCACTACGCCGTCCAAGTCGCATGGCCGTCTCAAAATCAGCGCAACAGTAACGCCGCGCGACCTTATGAGTGACCGTCCGGACCTTGTCGGAGCGTGGACGGCCAAGATCATAACACTTTTCCCTGAAACCTTTCCCGGTACCCTTGGCGCCTCTGTGACCGGGAAAGCGTTGCAAGAAGGCTTGTGGAAGCTGGACACCATCGACCTGCGTCTCTTTGGTGAAGGCAAACACCGCAACGTTGACGACACCCCATCGGGCGGCGGCGCCGGCATGGTTCTGCGCCCCGACATCATGGGCCGCGCGATCCGTTTCGCCCAAAAGAACGCCTCTTCAGACCGCGCACGTTGGCCGCTTGTCTACCTGTCGCCACGCGGGAAGCCTTTCGATCAGGCAGATGCTGAACGCTTCGCCGCAGCCGATGGCATCACCATGATCTGTGGTCGATTTGAAGGCCTCGACCAACGCGTAATCGAGCATTTTGACATCGAAGAAGTATCCTTGGGTGACTTTGTTCTGACTGGCGGCGAAATCGCGGCACAGGCGATGATCGACGCTACAATTCGTCTTCGTCCCGGCATTTTAGGGAACGCCGCCTCCGCTAAAGAAGAGAGCTTTTCCGACGGCCTCCTCGAACACCCGCAGTACACTCGCCCCGCCGATTGGGAGGGGCACGCGATCCCTGATGTCCTGACCTCGGGTGACCATGGCAAGGTCGCGCAATGGCGCAAAAAGCAGGCAGAGCGGATCACCAAAGACCGCCGCCCTGACCTGTGGCGCGCCTACACCGACAAATCTGACCGTGACGCCAAGAAATAAAGGGGCCACACGCGATCAGAGGTTCTGGGTTTTTGCTTGATCCAAACCCACTACACCCTTATACGGCGCTAGTTCGCGGGCTGAATCACCCGCACATAAGCAAAGATGACCTGAACCCTTCGGCGGTCGCCACGTGCGGTCCGACAAACCCCGAAGCTCTGAGGCGCCAAACCATCTCTTGGGATAAACCCGAGGTCATACAAAAGGAGCGTTTCAGATGAACCTGATCGCACAATTGGAAGCCGAGCAAGTCGCCGCACTTGCTGCTGATCTTCCAGACTTCAAAGCGGGTGATACACTCCGCGTTGGTTATAAAGTGACAGAAGGCACGCGCTCGCGCGTGCAGAACTACGAAGGCGTATGCATCAGCCGTAAGAACGGCAAAGGCATCGCGGGTTCGTTCACTGTCCGCAAGATTTCATTCGGTGAGGGCGTGGAACGTGTGTTCCCGCTGCATTCGACCAACATCGACAGCATCACCGTTGTGCGCCGTGGCCGTGTCCGCCGCGCCAAGCTGTACTATCTCCGTGCACGTCGTGGCAAATCTGCCCGTATCGCGGAAGATTCCAACTACAAACCCAAAACGAACGCGTAAGGAGGGACTACCATGAGAAAAGACATTCATCCCGACTACCACCCCATCGAAGTCAAAATGACGAACGGTGACATGTTGCAGATGCGCTCGACCTGGGGCTCCGAAGGAGCCACGCTTTCGCTGGATATCGATCCATCGGTGCACCCGGCTTGGAACGGCGGTTCATCGCGTCTTCTCGACACCGGTGGCCGCGTGTCAAAGTTCAAAAAGAAATACGAAGGTCTCGGCTTCTAAAGCATGCCTTTCTTGCGAAATGTCAAAAGCGTTGCCCTAAGGGCGGCGCTTTTTTATTTTCTGGCAGCGTCATCAGCTTCAGTTCAAGCTCAAGCGGAAAAACCAGTATTCCTTCGTTTGGGTGGCCATTCCAATTCACCGGAAACGCTGTTTTTGGCCAATGCAGTGGCCCCGTTTTTGGGGCAGGGACCAGCTCTCCGTTGTTGTGCGGACCTCGGACCTTGGTATCCAACACCATTTTTGTGACGATGAGAAATCATCGATATTTTCAATTTGCAGTTGGACACAACCCGAAATCTATCTAACGGCAATTTCCGAGTAGGAGTTTCATTGTCGTTTTATAGGTCAGTGGAGTTTTGCGACGAGTAGATATAAAGGGTTAAACTGATTGCGGAACGTTTGGGTAAGAATATGGCTGGTGATAAAACCTCTAAATCTGACGCCGTGATCGCGAAGGCACGAAACGCCCTTGCGGGAGGACAGACAAGAGAAGCGTTGGCAATAGTCGAGCGCCATATGCGCGGTCGAGCCGCTGATGCAGACTCTCTCCATCTTGCCGGAAGCTGCGCCTGGCGGGCAGGGAACAAATCCAAGGCACTGGAATACTTGCGTAAATGTACGAAGCTGCAGCCTCGTGTCTATTCCTACCTCAACGAATATGCACGAATGCTGGTTCTGTCGCGAGACAATGCTGGCGTGGGAGTGTCAGCGGAGGCGCTCATGCTGCGACCGAATGACCCGGCCGCCCGACGTTCCCATGCGATGATCGTGTTTAACGGCCCCAAGCCCACTGATGCGCTACCGCTACTAAAGGAAATCGCGAAGGCCAATCCGGCTGACGGCGAAGCGCATGCGGTAATCGCCGCCCTCTTCGTCTATCTTGGTGACAGTCAAGAAGCCCTCGACGCAGCGGCCTCTGCAGAAGCGGCGGGCGTTGATGGACCTGAATTGTCCGAGGTGCGCGGCCGCGCGCTGGCACAATTGAAACGTTATGGCGAGGCGCGCGCGCATTTTGGAGATGCGCTTCAAAAGCAGCCCAGCCGTTTGCTCAGCTTGCGAGGTTATTCCCATTGCTCTTTTTGGCTTCGGGATGTGGAGGGCGGCCAGAAGGCGGCGGCAGCACATGCCCGCCTCATGCCGTTCGAGCGACGCGGGTCCGCAGATGCTGAACTGAAAGTTCTAGTTGGTTCATCGCCTGGCAAGGATCGCCTTTTTGAGCAGATCTCCGCCGAACAGCCTTACTTAAGATCAAATTATATCAGTACGTTGCGACTTCTCGAGGTGCAAGTTATTGCTTTTCCGACGAGCTATGTTTCAGCAAAAGATGTGGTTGAGAAATGCGGTGACGTGGACCTTATTTTTAACGATAACTCGAATGCCGAAATCTTACTGCAAGACCGGGATGCCGGATCAATCGCGGCAGATTACGCAGCGACCGGCCTGCCGGTGCTAAACCCGATTGCCGGCTGCGTTACTACATCGCGGGATGGTAATTACCAGCGCTTTAAGGATGTATCAGAGTTTATCTTCCCTCGGACGGAGAGATTTCTGGTCGGGGGGGACCCGGCTTTGACAGCAAAGGCGATGCTTTCATCATTTGATCCGCCATTCATGGTCCGCCCTACCCATACGAACGTGCGCGGCGGCCTGCGTGTCATTCATGATGCAAAAGCTTTTATCGCCGAGCCGGCACTGGCCAAGGGCATGTCCTATTTTGCAATTGAATATTATCCCTCAAGCTATGTGGCCCCGGACGGTCAGGAAGGTGCTCAGCATTTCCGGGTTGCTGTTCTCGACGGCGAGGTCATCCCCGATCGGATTTGCTGGTCACCCGGTGAATTTACAACCCCGTCGCCCGACCGTGTTGCGCTAAAATACCATGAACGCGGGCTGTTCGATCTAGAAGAGCGCTTCACCGAAGCTCCCGAGGCCGTGCTTAAGAATGATCCAGCAAAGATATTTGCGGCAATTATTGAAAAAACTGATCTTGATCTGTTCGGCATCGATTTTGGCTTTGATGCGCAAGGGCGCATCGTCGTTTATGAGATCAACGCGACCATGCTGTTTTTCCCGACAGGCGGCCGTCTGTCTTATACTCCACGTCGAGAGATTTTGCGTGAGCGGTTCGATAAGAAGTTTCTGACCTATCTAAGGAAGTGCGCCACCAGGCGTTGATTGCGCCGATTTTGCATTACGGCGTGATTTCGAAGTCGTTTGAAAGAAAGAAGACGGGCTCGTCGCCGCTCCTGCGGTTCCAGTCAACCCGCCGACAGACATAACCGTTTTGTCCTAAGGGTCAGTGGAGTTTTGCGCCGAGTAGATATAAAGGGTTAAACTGATTGCGGAACGTTTGGGTAAGAATATGGCTGGTGATAAAACCTCTAAATCTGACGCCGTGATCGCGAAGGCAC
>CAJQNG010000035.1 GCA_905479635.1 uncultured Boseongicola sp.
GACGAAGTCAAACGGCTCGAAACTGTACAACTTACGATAGCCGACGACCCCCTGGCGCGACAGTCAGCGGTGGATCAGGCCGTGAGAGACAACGCGAAAGGCAAGGGCCGGAGCACAGCCGGAAAGGCCGGCCAAAAGGGCGGGAACGTGAAGCGGCGGGGCAGGTAGACTACCTGATATGTCGGTAGCGTTTACGCACGGCACCGACATTGAGAGGCCATTGCCCAAAGGGGAGAGCCCTGAACTGGGAGTATACGAACCTCTGTATCTTGCCCGACCCGCCGGGTTTCAGATTTGGTCACGCATTGAAGCGCTCCTCAAACATGAACTTTTTGCGTGCGATCATTGAAGCGTTTCCTGGACCCCTCGGCGGGCTTTCAGCCTGAACCGGTACTCACCCCCAACTCCGCCCTAACTTTCTTCGTCAACCTCGCCACCGCCATCTCATAGCTCGCCACTATATGATCCCGCAAAGACGCCTCACTCAACGCCCCCACCTCATATACTTGCACCCACTTCATCCCCCGCGACGCAAGATAAGGCGCAGGCCGTATTCCCGGCGCGTCCCGCAAAACCTCCCAGGCGATATCCCCCACCTTAAGCGTGAACGCCGAATTCCCCTCGTACCACCCACACAGCGCGACAACCTTCCCACCAACCTTCCACACATCCGCATTGCCCCACTGAACAACATGGCTAGTCGCCTTCAGCCCACCGCAAAACTCGTTGAATTCTTCGCGCGTCATCCCGCCTCCAAGGCTTGCATTCCTGATCCTACTGCGAGACGCTTGGCAAATCCAAATCCAAAGGCCCGCCAATGCCCGTCCTCGCCTTCGACCACGTCAACGTCCGCACTGCGCAACTCGACGAGATGATCACCTTTTACGGCGCCATCCTTGATCTCCACCCCGGCAAACGCCCCGATTTCGGCTTTCCGGGCGCATGGCTTTATCTTGGGGATCACCCCTACATCCACCTCGTCGGCGTCGACGGCAGCGTTGCAGCCGGACTCAACCTGAGCCTCGAACACTTCGCCTTCAGCGCCACAGGCCTCGCCGATTTCCGCGCACTTCTCGATGCGCACACCATCGATCACCGCCTGGCCGTCGTCCCTGGAATGCCCATCGTACAAGTCAATTTTTTTGATCCCGACGGCAACCACATCCACATTGATTTCGATACAGCGGAAATGGAAAGCTGACACGCACAAAGACCGGGCTATATCCCCCACATGCGCACACTCATCGCCCTGGCCCTCCTCGCGACTCCCGCCACCGCGTGGGAGTTCACCGCTTCCCCGGTCTGTACCGTTTCCCATGAAACCGCAGACGGGGCGCTGACGCTCTCCTACGACCCCCGTCTGCCCGACCCCTACGCCATCGCGGTCACCGCAAATACCCAATGGCCCGATGCCCCCATCTTTGGCATGCGGTTCGACGGCCCCCGCGCGTTGACGATCACAACCGACCGCCAGATCGTTGACGGCCCAACCGTAACCGTCCGCGACCAAGGCTTCGGCAATGTCTTGAATGGATTAGAACTCAACGCTACGGCCACTGCACTGCTTGGGGACACCGCGATACCCTTCCCGCTGAACGACGCGGCCCCCGAAATTCAGCGGTTCCGCGCCTGCATCGCCGCACCCATCGCCTGACAATCACCGTCGACAGTCCAGCGCCTTGCGTGCGATGATCTGCACAAACCGCCACCTAGGACGTCGTCATGCCCCCTGAATTCCACCTTTTTGCAAGCGGACCGCGCCCAGTAGCCCCCTTCAGCCACGCCGTTGAAACCGATGGCTGGGTCATTCTGACCGGGCAAATGCCAACCGACCCCAACGCCCCGGACGCGCCGCTCCCCGAAGGCGTCATTGCGCAGACCGCCCGCGTGATGAACAATCTCGCGCCGATCCTTTCCGAACTGGACCTCGAGCTCAGCCATGTCGTCCAATGCCGGTGCTTTTTGACCGAATTCGAACGCGACTACGCCGACTTTAACGAAAGTTACCAAAGCTACTTCCCTGCCGAGCGACGTCCGGCCCGAACCACCGTGGGCGTCACGGCTTTGGCGGTTGGCGCACTTGTCGAAATCGACTGCATCGCGCGCAGACCCTGACATCATGGGTAAGAATTCAGTCCGCCCCACCGACGACGATGCTCGCGCCCTTGCGCGCGATCTGATCAATGACGCCACCTTCGGCGCCCTCGGTGTCATCTGGGACAGCGCACCAATGGTTACCCGGATTGCCATCACAACCGATACAGATGGCTGCCCCATCACATTGGTGTCGGATTTATCCACCCACACAAAAGCCTTAAGAAAGGCGCCCAAAGCCTCGCTGCTTGTCGGAGAACCCGGACCCCGCGGCGATCCACTGACGCACCCCCGACTGACGCTGCAAGTAGACGCCCAATTTGTCCAAAAAACCCAAGCCCGTATAGACCGCTATCTGTCGCTTCAGCCCAAGGCAAAAATCTACATCGGCTTCACCGACTTCCATTTTGCACGTCTTACCCCCTATGACGCTCACCTGAATGGCGGTTTTGGCAAAGCGTTTCGCCTGTCCCGCGATGATTTACTATTATGAAGGCCATCGAAAACAGCGCCAAAAAGAGACCCTCCACCACGAAGAGACGGCGAAACTGCTGTCGTGATTAGCCCGTGATCATTCAGGCGTCGGAAAATGGATTTAGCGGGAGTGGCTTAAACCAGCATATACCATGCGTTTGCTGAAAGGCTCATGCACCTACATCCGGCGTGCGCAAAAGCTGCACGCCATTGATGCGCCAGCCCTCGGTCGTTTGGATCATCTGATAATCAAGAATGTGGACGGTGCCAGCGGCATCTCGCACCAGTACCTTCTGCCAAAGGTTGCCAGCAACCTCGCGCAATTCCAAAAACCGAAACTCATCCGGGCGCCAAACCATCGGATAGCCGTTCTTGACCATTGATCCAAAATTGTCGGCGTCGCGAAATAGCATCTGAATGTTCGGCGATGCAAAGGTGAACGCCTCAGCGAAATCATCCGCCTGAAAAGCCTCGATCTGATCTTGGATTGTACCTTCGATGGCCGGTTCCGCTGGCAAAACATCAGCGGCAATGAGCAACCCAGACCATCCGATCCAAAGCATAATTCCGAATACAAATCGACGCATGTCGCTCTCCTTTTCCGCTACTTCTCTTTTAAAAGATACGCGGGTCAGGCGAGTTTGGTTCAAAAAAATGCCTTAGGACAGCTCGCCCGCCAACGCGCGATCCATCAGGGTAATCGTCTCCGGCACCCCGTACAGCGCAATAAACCCGCCAAACCGAGGCCCCTGCGACGCGCCCAAAAGCACCTCGTAAAGCGCCTTGAACCAATCGCGCAGCGGCTCGAACCCATGCTGTTTTCCGACGGCAAACACCATCGACTGCAACTCTTCCGGATCCGCTCCACCATCCCAATCGGCAAGCCGACCACGCAAGTCCTCAAGCGCTGCACGCTCCATTTCACTTGGCGCACGAAACTCGCGCGTCGGGCGCACAAAATCGTTGAAATATCGCACCGCGTGCCCCGCAGCCTCATCCATATCCGGGTGCGTCTCAGGCGTTGCATCCGGCGCATAGCGGCCAATAAAACCCCAAAGCGTTTCCTTGTCCTTGGCACCTGAAACCGACGCCAAATTCAACAACATCGCAAACGGCACAACCATATTCGACACCGGCACTTCGCCCTGATGAATATGGAACACCGGATTGGCCAGCCGCGCCTTTTCGTCTTGATCAACGTAGGCCCGAAGCTGCTGGTGATACTCGTCCACCGCTTTCGGGATCACATCGAAAAATAACCGCTTCGCCGTCTTCGGTTTTTGATACATGAAATACGACAGGCTTTCGGTCGAGGCATAGGTCAGCCATTCGTCAATCGAAATGCCATTGCCCATCGACTTCGAAATCTTTTGGCCAATCTCATCAAGGAACAATTCATAGGTGAACACCTCGGGCGCACGGCCCCCAAGCACCCGACAGATGTTGGAATAAATCGGCGTGTTCGGCGCGTGCTCCTTGCCGTAGGGCTCGAAATCCACACCCAAAGCCGCCCAGCGCGCGCCAAAATCAGGCTTCCACTGAAACTTTACATTCCCGCCTGTCACCGGAAGCGTCGTCTCCGTGCCGTCCTCTTCATCAAAGGTGACAGTGCCGTCCTTGGCATTCACCTCTTTCATTGGAACATACAAAACCCGGCCCGTCGTCGGGCTGATCGGCAGGAAAATCGAATAGGTCTGCTGGCGTTCTTCGCGCAGGCTTTTCAACATCACGGCCATCAGATCATCGTAACGCTCACACGCCAGCAAAAGAGTTTCGTCAAAGCGCCCCGAGGCATAAAATTCTGTCGCCGAATAGAATTCGTAGTCAAACCCGAACGTGTCCAGGAATCGCCGCAACATCGCATTGTTGTAATGACCAAAGCTGTCGTACTCACCGAACGGATCTGGAACGCGCGTCAAAGGCCGCTGCAAATGCTCGCGCAGCATCTCGGGGCTCGGCACGTTGTCCGGCACTTTGCGTAACCCGTCCATATCGTCCGAAAAACAGATAAGCTTCGTTGGAATATCCGACATTACCTCAAATGCACGCCGCACCATTGTCGTGCGCAGCACTTCGCCAAATGTCCCGATATGCGGCAAACCGGACGGACCATAGCCCGTTTCAAACAGCACATAACCCTTCTCAGGAGGCACTTTTTCATACCGTTTCAAAATGCGCCGCGCCTCTTCAAAGGGCCAGGCCTTAGAGGTCATTGCTGCATCTATTAAAGCGGTCATCTCACATTTCCTTCACTGATTGCGCACGATACCGTCACGCAAGGCTCGCTACCTATTGCGGGCCGGGTATGTCGTCAATAAAATCAAAGGGAAATCCGAAAAAGGAATGCGCTTTGTCTTTGCTCCCCAATGACTACACACCGGCCGATACGCTGGTGGCGATCATGATCACGATCTCAGCCTCTGACGAAACCATCCGCACGTCGGAACTCGTCACGATCGAGCGTATTATCAATCACTTGCCCGCTTTCGCCGACTTTGACATCGCGCGTCTGAAAGACATCTCGAACGGTGTTCTCGACCTCTTCGCCGAAGAAGACGGGCTCGACATTCTCTGGGAGGGCGTGCGCGCCACGTTGCCCGAGCGATTGTTCGAAACCGCCTATGCGATGGCCTGCGATGTGGCTGTGGCGGACGGAAAAGTGCTCGAAAGCGAACTTCAGATGCTTGAAGATATGCGTCATGAGCTGAATATCGACCGTCTCAGCGCGGCCGCCATCGAACGCGGCGCGCGCGCGCGCCACATGGTCGTCTAGGACCTCTCGAACTGGCGTGCCCACTCCGACAAAAGTCGTTTTTGCAGGCGCCGCGAGCGGTTCGCCCAAGTCCTTGATCCGGGTGGTCGCTCGCGTTGCTCCGTCGGGATCGAGTCCCGTCGCTGTTTGTCTGCCGTCAGAATCGCAAACACCAAGCGGCGACCGCTTTTGGTATACATGTACCCAACCAGCGCACTGACAAAGTTAAGCGTCCCCGTCTTGGCGACCGCCGACACACCCGCCATGGGCTTGCCGTCTGTGCGATTGGGATCAGGAACCGAGAGCGACTTCATCAACGGCTCAACGCCCTCGCCTTGCCGCAGAATTTCCAACATATCACGCGCGCTGATCTCGGAATCGTACCCAAGCCCGGAATGATCACGAAACGTCATGCGCCGCGTGCCAAACTGTGTTTCGGCCCACCCCGCCATGCGCGACCCTGATCCGACCAAGTTCCCAAGCGGCACGTCATTCACAAGGCTCGACGTCATCCCAACAGCTTCCGCCGTGATATTCGTCGAATACCGCATCATCCCCGTCAGGATTTGATCCAACGCATCGCTTGGGGCCGCACCGACAACCCTGCCAACCGGCGCGGTCTGCGACACCTGCGGAAAGGGCAGTTTCAGCCCATTCAGTCGCGCCACCGATCGAAATGCATCCCCTGCATAGAGGGCTGGAAAGCGCACAGGCAGCCACCGCGCGCCCGCCTTCTTTCCAAGCGATCCTCGCGCAACGCTCCAATAATCAGCCGTCATGCCCTTGCGGTATTCGTACACCGGCGAGGACCGATCCACCATTTGCATCCGCGCCACGTTCGTTTCAGGCGAGTATCGTAGCGATCGCGCCTGCATCGTAATATTGATCTTCTCGCCTTCCGGAATCCACTCAAAGTGAACCCGGTTGAAATTAAGGTTCAGCCCCCCGTAGGACGGATTATACGCCACCACTTCGGGCTGATCCGCATCAATCCGATCTGCCCGCGGCAGCGCGTCAGCCCAAACAAGAAACCGCCCCGATATCCGCGAAATACCGGCTTCAGCCACCACCTTCGACAGGTCCGCAAGCGCATCACTCGTCAACGTCGGATCGCCTCCGCCGACAAGGCAAAGGTCTCCCTTCAACTCACCATCAACGATCTCACCGTCCGCAAAAACCCTTGTTTCAAAACGAAAATCCGCGCCCAGACGGTCAAGCGCATAAAGCGAGGTCACGGCTTTCAATGTGCTTGCAGGCGGCATCGGTCGTCCCTGCTGGCGCATATCCAGGATTTCACCGGTTTGCGCATCGGCCACAGCGAAGGTAACTGCACCCACAACACCCGATTTCGCCACTAGTTCATTCGTCCGCCCATCGCGGGGCGTCACCACTCCACGGGGCGGCGGACGCATGGTCGACAACGGGGCCTCTGCCAAAGCGGCATGCCCGGCGGTAGCTGCAAGTCCAGTCAAAATGGCGCGGCGAGAGGGGGTGCTCGTCATAAGACGTGTTATCCGGCGGCTTGGTCAGTCAGGCAAGGTTTTCCTCGGCTCACATGTCATTTTTGTGGCCTCGACCATTCACTTTTTCGTAAATTTGACGTTGTCAGCCCGAAGCGCCGTCGAACTGATCGGCATCATTGGCACATTCACAAAGCACCAAGCCGGCGCCTCGCAACCCGCCAAAATACCCGCCTCCCGCGATCTCAGCTTTGCCGAGCGGAACTGCCGCGCAGCAGGTGACATTCGCGCCGAAATCCGGTCCCCAGGCCGCGCCAGAACACCGATTGGTACCGTCTCAAAAATCTCCCGCCACCGGTCCCAGCGGTGAAACCCCGCCAGATTGTCCGCACCCATCAACCAGACGAAATCCACACCTTGATACCGCTGTAACAAGCCGTCCAGCGTCGCCGCCGTAAACCGCGTACCCATCCGCGCTTCAAGGTCCGTGATCCGCACACGCGGATGCTGCATGATCTGACGTGCCAAGGCCAACCGCTCGCCCAAAGGTGCCGGTCCGCGTGTCTTCAAAGGATTGCCCGGAGACACCAGCCACCAGACCTCATCAAGCTGAAATCGCTTCAGCGCCTCGCGCGAAATATGTACATGCCCGGCGTGCGGCGGATCAAACGACCCACCCAACAAGCCGATGCGGCGACCGGCATCCGCAACGGGCCAGCCCTCAGCCATGCCGCACCCGACCAGCCATGAACGGCCCTGCCCCGGCTGCAATCGTTCCAGTGATTTCAAGCATTTGCCTCATATCACCGACCCTTGGCCACCCAAAGTCATTTTGTCAATTCCCGGCGATTGCGTCGTAAAAACCCGCTAAGGCCTAACCGCCGCGATAACTTCGATCTCCACCTTGAATTCTGCCCGTGTGAACCCGCTCACGATCATCAACGTCGATGCGGGCAAACGCACGACATCCGCAAGCCACGCATCCCGCGCCGCCATATAGGCGGCCATAAACCCGCGATCCGTCACAAACGCGCTAATCCGCACTACATCGTCCCGCCCGGCCCCGGCCTCGGCAAGAATTGCATCTATATTGCTGAGACAAATATCTGCCTGCGCCCGCACAGCGTCGGGCACAGTACCGTCCCGCGCCAAACCCAGCTGCCCGGAGGTAAATACCAGTCTACACCCCGCAGGCACCTCGACCCCATGGGCATAGCGCGCGAAGGGCGGCGCAATCGTATCTGGCACAAGTGTCTTCATGCGCAGACGGTGCAATGGGTTTTGG
>CAJQNG010000036.1 GCA_905479635.1 uncultured Boseongicola sp.
ACAGGCGCTCAATCAGTGTCGCCAGCGAAGCCTATGCGCAGATGCAAAAAGAAGTCATATCCAACACACGTCGCCGGTATGTGGTGGCCGACACAAGCAAGTTTAAGCCAAACGCCTTTATGCAAACTGCCCGGTTCGACCAGATTTCTGGCATCGTTACAAACCAGGAGGTCGACGATGAAATCCTCGCACAACTTGAAGATGCCAATCTAGAGCTGGTGCTGGTATGAAAAGCACTGGCGCGTCACTGAGTGTTAAGGGGCTAAAGAAAAGTTGGGGGCCCACAGAGGTTCTGACTGGCATTGATTTTGATATTGAGCCCGGTGGTTTCCTGACACTCTTGGGACCATCAGGGTGCGGAAAAAGTACAGCACTTCGGCTGGTGTCAGGCTTGGACGAAGTCAGCGGTGGAAGCATCCTGATCGACGGTAAGGACGTCACCAAGGTGCCTGCCGACCAGCGCAATATAGGCATGGTCTTTCAGAACTATGCTCTATTTCCCCACATGACGGTCGCAGAAAATATCGCCTACGGCTTGAAGGTTCGAAAGGTTGCGAAACCGGTACGGGAAGCCTCTCTTGAACGCGTGGCAGAGTTGATGTCACTTGGCCCGCTTTTGGATCGAAAGCCCGCGCAGCTATCTGGTGGGCAACAACAGCGCGTCGCGCTTGCGCGCGTTCTTGTGTCAGAGCGCCCATTGGTTTTAATGGACGAACCGTTGTCCAATCTTGATGCAAAGCTGCGCACTGAAATTCGCAGCGAAATCAAAGCTCTGAACAAATCCCTTGGCATTACCGTCGTTTATGTAACCCACGACCAAAGTGAAGCCCTGTCGATGTCCGACACTGTCGTGTTGATGAATGCAGGCCGGGTCGAACAAGTGGGTACCCCGAAAGAGCTTTATGATGTGCCAGCCACAGTGTTTTCCGCACGTTTCATCGGCACGCCGCCAATGAACCTGTTAGCGGTCGCAGACGTTAGTCTTCCAGATGGAGTGGCCGCGTCATATGGCAATGACCCAGCCGATCTTTTGATTGGCGTGCGTCCGGAAAGCATGCAGTTCCCTGCTGGTGGCGCGGACTATTCCGCCTCGTGCCGGATCACCAGCATAGAATATGAGGGCAGCGTCTCGTTGCTGCATCTGACGTCGAAATCTGGTGCGAGTTTCATCCTATCTCACTCCGGCGATACCCTGCCATCTCTGGAAGAAAAGATCACCGTCGGCTGGACGCAAAGTGCGACGCATCTATTTTCGAAACGTACAGGCGAACGAGTTTTAACATCATCATAATCGACTGGGGATTCAACCGCCGGCATTTCACGAAATAAAAGGAGGAGAAGACATGACTAGATTGAAATCCTACGCGACACTGCTGGGCGCAACGGCGTTGACCCTGACCGGTGTGGCTTCGGTGTCTGCAGCCGATCTTGAGTTCTACTTTCCGGTGGGTGTGAACGCTCCGGCAGTGGAGACGATCCAAGCCCTAACAGACGAATGGGCGGCGGCTAATCCACAGCACACTGTGAAAGCGGTCTATGCGGGCAACTACGAAGAAACGACAACCAAGGCGCTGACCGCGGCCAACGCTGGCCAACCGCCACAAGTGGCCGTTCTTCTTTCGATCGACCTTTTCACGTTGATCGAAGAAGACGTGATTCTGCCAATTTCAGACATCGCGAATTCAGAAGAAGACAAGGAATGGATGGCTGGTTTCTACCCCGCTTTCATGTCGGACGCTCAGTTTGAAGGCAAAACCTACGCAATTCCGTTTCAGCGCTCGACGCCGGTTTACTACTATAACAAAGACGCATTCCGCGAAGCTGGACTTGATCCTGAAGCACCGCCAAAAACCTGGGACGAGATGATCGAGGTTGGTAAGGCGCTCACGGTGAAGGACGATAATGGAAACGTGACACGCTGGGGCACCCGCATCCCGACGCTTGGTCTCGGAGGGGCCTGGCTTTTCGGTGGACTGGTCGTGTCTAAAGGCGATGTATTGACCACAGAAACCGGTATAGAAGCGCGTATGGACACGCCTGCGACTTTGGCATCGCTAGAGTTTCTTCTGAGGCTGGCGGAAGAAGAAGTAATGGCGCCGGGTGGGATTACCTGGGGTGATACGCCAAAGGCTTTCCTTGAAGGTCAAACCGCTTCGATGTGGACCTCGACAGGCAACCTTGCCTTCATCGAGGAGAACGCGGAATTCGACTGGGGCGTTGGCTTCCTTCCGGGTGGTGATGGGCCGGGCGCACCAATCGGCGGTGGCAACTTCTACGTGTTCCAGGACACAACAGAAGAAGAGCGTGAAGCCGCGTTGGACTTTATCAAGTTCATGACTTCTCCCGAGAGTGCGGCCAAGTGGAGTATTGCGACCGGCTATGTCGCGCCGCGTCCTGATACATGGGAAACACCAGAGATGAAGGCCTACGCCGAACGCCTACCACAGGCTTTGGTAGCGCTGGACCAGCTTGCCTATGCTGAACGTGAATTCGCGACGTTCCAGCGCGCCAAGGTCACGCAGTATCTGGTTGATGCGATCGAAAGCGTCGTGACCGGAAACGCCGAGCCAGCAGAGGCGTTGTCGAAAGCCCAAGAGGGCGCGGACAAGGTTCTTGGCGACTACCAGTAAGGCAGCCTAAAAAAATACGCTCTGCGCAGACGCTTTGTTTGCGCAGAGCACACTGGCCCTAACCGGCGCACCCGCAGCAAGGTGACACGCAATGAACAATCGACTGTCATTTCGAATGGCAATTATCATGTTGGGAATTCCTTGTTCGCTGCTGGTCGCGTTCACGCATTACCCTGCCATTCAGGCACTGATAAATTCCTTTTGGAACAACAGCAGTTCGCGCCGCCCTTCGCGGTTTTCAGGGGTCGAAAACTATCAGGCACTCATGGAAGACGACCGCCTGGCACAAATTTTGATCAACAGCACGATCTACGCCCTTGGCACCATCCCGCTGGCAATCGGTCTTTCGATCGGCATGGCGCTTTTAGTGAACTCGAGGCTTCCGGGTACAACCCTGATGCGGCTGTCGTTCTTCATGCCAACGATGCTGCCAATGATTGCGGTCGCGAATATCTGGCTGTTTTTCTACGCCCCTGGTATCGGCCTTGCTTCGCAGATCCTCGGGGCGTTCGGACTGCCATCGATCAACTTTCTTGGCCGCACCGACACAGCGCTGGCATCAATGATGTTTGTCGCGGTTTGGAAGGAAGCCGGGCTTTTCATGATATTCTATCTAGCGGCCTTACAGTCAGTGCCCACAAATCTGAAGGACGCGGCCAAGCTTGAAGGCGCTAGTGCGTTCCGCGTGTTCTGGGACGTTGTCATGCCACTTTTGCGGCCAACAACGATCTTCGTGGCGGTCAACGCGCTGATC
>CAJQNG010000037.1 GCA_905479635.1 uncultured Boseongicola sp.
GCCGTACGTATCCCACTATAATATGCGCCGGTATCAATTCATATTCAGCCCGGTCGCTCCTGTATATTTGGATTATCGCAGCGGCCATGGACGATACGTTTTCCTTTGATAGGTTGGTCCACCAACCCGCCTGGGCGCCCCCAGAGCAGAGCGCTCTCCGATTGCTCGGTTTTCGCGTGTCGTTTTGAGCATAAAAAACGAATGGCGGCACGGGCTTCCCAAGTTCGACAGTTGGAGGCCGGATTTGGGGGTCTCTGTTTGATCGGTTTCAATAAGATCAATAGCTTAGGCGCTGGGAGGGTGCGGGTTTTCGGAAGTTCTGTTGTGGCACGCAATCTCCGCTTTAGCATTGATATATATGACGCTCCTGCGATACAGTTGCGGCATGTATACAAAGATCACGAAATCTGGTGGCCGGTGCTATCTGCAACTCGTCGAAGGCTATCGCACTGAAGAGGGGAAAGTCCGCCATAAGGTGGTCGCCAACCTCGGCCGGATCGATGATCTCACCCCTGAAAATCTCGATCCATTGATCAATGGGCTCAACCGGGCGCTTGGACGAGCCGAGAATACCGCCTCGGAGGTCACGGCCGAAAGCGCCAAATCCTATGGCGATGTCTTCGCTCTGCATGAACTGTGGAAGGATTTGGGCTTCGATCGCGCCCTCAGCCGCGCCCTGCGCTCGGGCAAACGCAAACTCGACGTTGAAGCGCTCGTTCGGGCGATGGTCTTCAACCGTCTCTGCGATCCCGCAAGCAAGCTCGGTTGCTTGCGCTGGCTGGAGACCGTGGCCATGCCCGCGATCCCGGAAACCATCACCCATCAGCACCTTTTGCGCGCCATGGACGCGCTGATGGACCACACGGGCCGGGTTGAGATGGAACTGGCGAAGCAGATCCGGCCGCTTGTCGAACAGGATCTCACCGTTGTTTTCTATGATCTGACCACCGTGCGCATCCATGGCGGCGGGAAGGTTGACGACGACATCCGCGCCTTCGGCATGAACAAGGAGACCGGCGGCATTGCCAGACAGTTCGTGCTCGGGGTCGTGCAGACGGCCGATGGCCTGCCCCTCATGCACAACGTTCACCCTGGAAATGTCGGCGAGACGAAGACCCTGCAGGGCATGCTGCAGACGGTCCTGCAGCGCTTCCCGATCCAGCGCGTCATTCTGGTCGCTGATCGAGGGCTGTTGAGCCTGGACAATATCCGGAACCTTACCGAAATGGCGGATCAGGCAGGGCGCAAGCTGGAGTTCATCCTGGCTGTCCCGGCGCGGCGCTACGCCGATCTGGCCGAGACCTTTCAGGGGCTCAGCTTTATCGACGGGCTGGCCGAAAGCCGCTTCGCCGGGCATCGCTTGATTGTCGCACATGATCCGCTGCGAGCCGAGGAGCAATCGAAGCGGCGCCGCGAACGCATCGCTGAACTCGAGGCTCAGGCCGAAAACTCCGTTGCAAAGCTCGACGCTCAAGATGCCGGTCAGACCTCCCGGGGACGTCGCGCCTCCGACCGAGGCGCCTACAGCCGGTTCACCCGCGCCGTGGCTGAAGCTGAATTGACGCGTTTCCTCAAGGCGGATCTACAGGCCGACAGGTTCAGCTGGAGTGTCGATGAAGACGCCGTTGCCAAGGCGGAACTCTTCGACGGCAAGCTCGCGTTGCTGACAAACGCCCCCGATCTCACCCCTGACGAAGCCGTCGCCCGCTACAAAAGCCTTGCCGACATCGAACGCGGGTTCCGTGTCTTGAAATCCGACATCGAAATTGCACCCGTCCACCACCGCCTGCCGGACCGAATAAGAGCTCACGCGATGATCTGCTTCCTCGCACTCGTCCTCTATCGCATCATGCGCATGCGGCTCAAAGCCAAAGGGCATTCCGCCAGCCCCCGAACCGCACTGGACCTGCTCGCAAGGATCCAGCGGCATACAACCCACATCGGAACCAAGACCTTCACCGGAACCTCAAGGAGCCCGCCCGAACAACTCAATCTCTTCGACGCCCTCAACATTCCAAAGCCAGCCTGAAAGCAGTCGGTTGTGGCAATAGCCGCAATGCAGACACTGCAATATCAATTACTTATCGGTTTTACTGTCGAACTTGGGAGTCCGCTTTCACCTTGCCGTGTCCCGGGAACTCTTGTTATCGCCGATCTTGCCTTCCTTTGCCGACCGCGCGCCAAATCTCTGCATAACCCGCCAGTGCCAAGGTCAGAGAGCAGGCTACTATCGACAATAGAAATGCTGAGGCGGCGCGGATTTCGATCTGACGCGATGGCGGCGGTGTTTCTTCCATTCGCTACAAAAGTAGTTAGCGAACAAACGACCGCTCCGGGGCTCACTACCGACCTTCGCTGCGTTTGCACGACAGAAAAAACTGGTCGATGCCCCGAGCGTCCGCTTTCTTCAAGTTGTCCAATTCAGTTTGCCGGTGCAGCGAATGTCGGCTCTCCGCCCTTAGTGACGACGCGGGACTTCAAGCGCACCCAATTTCGCAATTGCAGCGAAAGCTCACTTTGTCCAGCAACTGAGACATTCATCGTCATTGCAGCGTACGTCGGCTTTAGGAAATTCACAGAAGGTCAGAACTGAAATTTCAGAGATTCCTCTCGACGCCTGTGCAGAAACCTGTGGGGACATTCGGTTGGACTTTTTGGACTTCCAGCGGCGGTGTGACGAAGTTTGACCGTCTTGCCTTATGCCAGCATGCATGGATGGCGATATCGAGCTGCACTTCGGCTTGTGGACCGCATACGTGTCGTTAAGTTTATAGCAATGAACATCGATCAGCTGCACCGATACATCACTCAAAACATGCGCATGGCACATGTGTATCAACCAGTCATGCTGCGTGAACTTCTGCGGTCTGGCAGTGAGGCCAGCGTCGAACAGAATGCCAAAGCGCAACTGAATGGCTCTGGACTTAAAACAATGAGCGACCCAACATGCGCATCGGCGGCATGACACTCGCCATGAAACTGAAAATGGCAGCCTGAATTCTACGGCTGGACCCCATTAAAATGGGGGGATTACACACGGACAAGGACCTGCCATATGGCAAAACGTTGCAGAGTAGGAGTCGTGGGGTGCGGTTTCTTTGCGCAAAACCACCTCCACTCATGGAAATCCCTGCGTGACCAAGGCGTGGACCTCGTGGCGGTATGCGATCTCTCGCAAAGTCTGGCTAAAACCACAGCCCAAGCATTCTCGGTTCACGGTGTTTACAAGGACATGGCCGCGATGATTGCGCAAGAGGATCTGGACCTCGTCGATATCGTGACGCAGGTTAATTCTCACAAAACGCTCGTATCACTGGCCCTAGATGCGGGGATTTCCACGATAGTCCAAAAGCCCTTTGGCACTTCGCTGACTGAATGCGAAGAGATGTTGGCCAAGGCAAACTCGACTGCACAGTTTCTGGCGGTCCATGAGAACTTTCGCTTCCAGCATCCGCACTTGATGGTAGCGGATATTCTCGCCTCAGGCCGGATCGGTGCCCCTACCTGGGGGCGGATTGCCTTCCGCACCGGCTATAACATCTTTGCCGGCCAGCCCTACCTGCGCGACGAAGAGCGATTCATTCTGACCGATGTCGGCGTGCATGTGCTAGACATGGCGCGCGTGTTTTTCGGAGAAGTCAGCTACGTCTCTGCGGAGTTGCAGCATCGAATTCCAGATGTGGCAGGCGAGGATACAGCCACGGTCATGCTTCTTCACACATCCGGCGCAGTTAGTGTGGTCGAATGCACCTATGCGTCGCAGCAGACGCCGGATCCCTTCCCTGTCACGTTGGTCGAAATTGAAGGCACCAAGGGTGGCCTTCGACTCGGGGCTGATCTCCGCCTAACGGTCTCGTCTAATGGGCATGCAGAGACTCTTAATGCCGACGCTCCGGTTTTGGATTGGGCGGAGCGGCCCTGGCACATTGTGCAAGACAGTGTGTTGGCTACGTGCCATCATATTTTCGAATGTTGGAAAGCGGGCATTCCGGCATCCGTTTCGGCAGCAGACAACATAAAAACCTATGCACTTTGCGACGCAGCATACAAAGCTGCATTCGAGAGAGTCTCGATAAAACCAGCGCACTAGTGCCACACTGTGTTTTCGGTTTGCCAAGGCAAAAAGATTGCTGAAAGCAGACTTAGCATATCACCGCCAAGCGGAGGGACTTATCTTATGGATTGCGTCAGACAAATGCGAGGCAAGGGAAAAGCAACGAAAAACCAATCGTCTTCTGCAGCAATAATTCCCAAAAGGTATTGATATTTCGTTATTCAGCCAGGCTAGAGCGTGTCGGGTTTAATCGGTTCCGTATCCAGCAGCTTTGAAAAAATTGTAGCATTCCTCGTCGCTGAACAGGTCGCAGATGTGGCCAACGGCCTGCCAAAGATGGTCATATGTTCGGGCAGCGGCCTTTCGGATCAGGGCTTTCAGCTTTGAGAAGGCCATCTCGATCGGATTGAGGTCATGCGTACCAAGGTATTAAGCGCGCCGCCCAGTCGCCGGATTTCCTCTATATCGCGCGCGTGCTCTGGGTCGTGAAGATGCTGTATTTGAAATCGGTCGATACCAAGCGTCTCAAGACTTTCTTCGGCGGAACGCCGGACCTGATCGACGTCGAAACGGCCGGTTTCCATGTCGCGATCAAGTTTGGTCGAGATAATAAAACCGTCAGGTAGCCCCCCCCCCACGTTCTCAGATCACGGAACCGATGTGTTCCTCGCTGCGGCCAAATCCATAGTTTCGGGAGGTGTCGATCAGATTTACAAGGCTGTCGAATATCGTATTGATCGTTGCCCGCGCGGTTACTTCGTCAACATCATGGACATAGGTGTCGGGCATGCCGCCCAGAGCAGCCGTCCCAAAGCCGAGTGACGTCACTTGCAGTCCGGTTGTGCCGATTGGATGCCGCTTCATGCCTCAACTCTTTCCAAGATAGAACGCGACCAGGATTGTCCCGGTCACGCTGGTTGTACCGCTTAGGTTCGCGTCTTTACGCCACTTGAGCGTTGGCTCGCCACAGTCGTCAGCACAGCCGCAATGATGATGACTGCGCCGGTTGAGGCCTGCACATAAAAAGAGGGCACTTGTGCTAGCGTTAGCAGGTTGTTGATCACACCAATCAAGAGCACACCGCTGACGACACCGATGATCGTCCCCTTGCCGCCACCGAGGCTGACACCGCCAATCACTGCAGCCGCGAACGCCGAGAAGATGATGCCTTGGCCTTGTGTCGTCACCGCTGAGTCTAGACGACCGGTCAACAAGACGCCAGCGAGGCCAGACAGCAGTGCGGCAAAGAAGAATGCCGACCAGATGACACGATCCACATTGATACCTGCGGCGCGCGCAGCTTCTTCGTTGCCGCCTACGGCATAAAGCGCACGCCCGTAGCGGTGAAATTGGAAGACCAACCCAACAATGGTTGCAACGACAACGAACACGATGACGGCAACTGGCAGGCCCAAGATTTTTGCCGAACCCAGATATGTTAGTGCTTCGCCGGGCGAATAGATCGAACGCCCATTCGAGATGATCAACACACCGCCACGCAAAAGCACCAGTAAACCAAGCGTGGAAATAAATGGGTTAAGGCCGACTTTGACGACCATGAAACCATTGAACAAGCCGATCAAGCCGGCTGCTCCCAAGGCCACAAAAAGCGCCATCCAGCCTGGCAATTCCACCCCGTAGCCACCGGCTGCGGCGGGCACCAGCATCACTGCCGCCAACATCGGCGCAAAACCGACGACGCCTTCTAGCGATAGATCGAGGCGCCCGATCAAAACGACAAACGTCAGTCCGATCGTGGTAAGGCCGAGAACGCTGACTTGTTCAAGAATATTGATAAGGTTTCTGGAGGTCAGAAACGCAGGTGCGACGAATGCTCCGACGATTATCAGCAACAGTAAT
Source organism: uncultured Boseongicola sp. (assembly GCA_905479635.1). Taxonomy (GTDB): domain Bacteria; phylum Pseudomonadota; class Alphaproteobacteria; order Rhodobacterales; family Rhodobacteraceae; genus Boseongicola. Next base: position 5,915 of record CAJQNG010000037.1, read on the forward strand.
ACAGGAAACATCGTGAAACCCTGAGCCACAAATGCGCTGCCAAAGGCAGACAACTTGGACGGGCCGGTGTCTTGTGCGTTTGAATTCGAAGTGGTATCAGCTTGAACGCTCATGCCACGCCCTCCATATGCAAAATTAGATCTTTAATGCTGTAGTCTCCTACCAACTCGTCCACGATTTTCCCGCCGAAGACGATGGTGACGCGGTTTGCCAACTGTTCGATTTCGTCCTCTTCATCCGAGACGACAACGACGCCCAAGCCTTTGCTCGCGAGGTCGCGTAGCAGCGCATATAGTTGCTCTTTGGCACCAACATCGACTCCTCTCGTCGGACTGAGCGCCACGATCACGTCTGGACTGCGGCAAAGTGATCGGGCAAAGACGACTTTTTGCTGGTTGCCGCCGCTCAATTGGCTGACGGGTTGTTCTAGGGATGATGAAATCACGTTGGTTAGGCGCGCAAGCTGAGCAACAAGGTCTGCTTCTTTTCGGCCTTTAATGAAGCCAAGCGGACCAGAAAGAATATCAAGCCCGCCAACAGAAACGTTCTCGCGCACGCCCAGAATACCGACATAGCCGCTTGCATGACGGTCGGTCGGCACAAATCCGATGGTAGGAAGAGTCCCCCGCGGGCTGGTGACCTGGCCGCTCTGGGGTTTTTTCTGCCCTGCAAGGATCATCGCGAGGTCTTCCTTGCCGCTACCGACCGGCCCAGCCAAAGCGACGATTTCGCCGCGGCGCACTTCGAAATCAATGTCCGCGGTTGCGAATTTGTTCACGCGCAGGCCTTTAGCTTGAAGCAGGATCGGGGCGGATTTATCCGTATGATCTTCGCGCGCGCTGCGCACTGTTTCCTCGCCCATCATCAGGTTTGCGATTGTCTCGACATCAAGCGTGCCTACCGGTTCGCGGGCCTTTACGACCTGCCCGTCGCGCATGATGGTTACTATGTCCGCAACCTCGAATACCTCGTCGAGGTGATGAGAGATGTACACGAAGGAAATGCCAGCGTTTTTCAGTGTCTTGACGTGTTCGAACAGGACCCGCTTTTCGGCATTGCTCAGCGCCGCGGTCGGTTCGTCCAGGATCATCACAGGCACACCGCGGCTAAGGGCCTTAATGATCTCCAGCAATTGGCGTGTGCCGGCGTCCAGTTCCCCGGCATGTGCATTGGCGCGGATGTCGATGTTCCATTCGTTCAACAGCGCGGTCGCACGTGCCAGCATCGATTTATGGCTGATCACGCCAAACTTCTTCCTGATCAGCGGATTTTCGATAAAAAGGTTCTCGGCCACAGTTAGATGATCAAACAGGCGCGGTGTCTGCTGTACATGGGCGATATCGTCCCGGATGAGCGCGGCATAGTTCTGGCCAGTGGCTTCAAACCTAGTGTCTGAAATTCTGATGGCGCCGGTATCGGCAGAGGTGAACCCGCTGAGGGCCGAAACCAAGGTACTTTTGCCTGCGCCATTTCGGCCGACCAGGGCGTGAACCTCACCGCGCATGACGGTAAAGTCCACGCCCCGAAGGGCACGTGTCGAGCCAAAGGTCTTGGTGATATTACGCATCTCTACGATGGGATGTGAATTTTCCATAATCTCCAACTCGACGTTCTTTTGCAGTTTGGCTAGCTCAGTTCCCGACTTGGTTGCCCCAAAGATCGCCCGCGTCGACGTTGTCAGCGGTCACCAGCGTAGCGTTCAACTGGTATTGTGGCCCAACCGGAGTCTCAATCACGCGACCATCGTCGCGCGGGCCGATTTCGATGGTGCCACCATTGAACACCAGTTCGATCAGCTCGGCCGTCTTCGTTGCATAGGCGCTCAGTGGCTGCGAAACCGTGGCGTCCAGCTTGCCCTCGCGAATCAAACTCAGACCCTGAGGTGTGCCGTCAATGGCCACACGGATGACGGAGCCATCTTCGCCAACTGCGGCGCCTAGGTCCGCAGACTTCAGTTGAGCGTTGACGGCGGTTGCCATCAGTTCGGACGCCATGAAGATACCGTCCAGCGTCGGGTTTTGCGTCAGCACGTTCTGGGCAGCATCAGCCGCCATATCTGCGGTCCATTGAGTGGGGCGCTGGATCAGTTCGACGTTTGGAGCGAGCGCGCGCAGGGTATCGGCAAAGCCGTTAGAACGGTCAAGCCCGTTTGGCGTGTTCAGGCCGCCCTGTAATTCCAGCACGATGCAGCTGTCGTCAGCCGAGCAGGGGTCATTTGCGAGACGGCGGGCCATCTCTTCTCCGCCTTGCACACCGGCGTTGTAGTTGTCGGCACGTACAGTTGCGGTCACTTGACCACCAGCTGGGCCGTCATCGATCGAAAAGACCAGAGCGCCGGCTTCGTTAGCACGCTTAACAGCGGGAACGATGCCTGCCGAGTCGAGCGGTGCGAAAACAATGACGTTTGCGCCGTTAGCAAGCAAGTTCTGCAACGCATCAACCTGAGCTGCGATATCGCCATTCGGGTCAGGTGCGCCGACAAGGGTAAAGCCCTTATCGTCGAATGCCTTCAGCGACAGATCGAGCATTAGGGTCTGAAAGTCGTCTTTCAGGAATTTCGGGGTCATGCCAACCATAATGTCCGAATTCTCTGCAGCGGCAAAATTTGCTGTCGATGCCAACATGGCAGCGCTGAATGCAAAGGCTTTATTTGTGAGTTTCATGTTTTCCTCCAAGTTGATGATGGCCTTGGCAGCTTTCTTTGAAAAGCCTGCTGAGCCGGTCCGACGCAGTTGAAGCGTCTATGTATTGCGAGTTCCGGCCTTTCCTATCCACCAAACACCGCAAATCTCTAGTTGAATCTATTCGGCAAATGACGTCGCCGTTTGCCTGTTCTGTCGTCTCATAATTTCTCACAAACGTGTGGTCCTCCCGGTTAATGGTCGGTGACTGCAGTTTGCGTGGTCAAGCCTGGACCTCCGAGACCTTCACCATCCGGCCTTCACGCATTGAAATGTAGGCGGCTTCGGCCAGGATCAGGGCCCGACGCCCGTCTTCGAAACTTGCTAGCGGTGTTGCGCCCTTCTCGACGCAGTCCACAAATCCATCGATTTCCGCCATGAAGGCTTCGAGATAGCGTTCGAGAAAGAAGAGCTGATAGGGTTCACTTGCCTCAACGGTCTTCGCGGAATAGCGGCGCAGTTCGTGTGGCTTGCGGTTGTCGGAAATGATCATCCCGGCGCTGCCCATCAGCTCGACCCGCTGGTCATAGCCATAGACAGCTGTGCGCGAGTTGTTGATGTGGCACTGCTTGCCCGAAGCCGTCCGCAGGATGAACATGGCGCTATCCACCTCGTTCAGTTCTGCACCGAGGGCCGGGTCGATAAGGGCGCCGCCGATAGCGAACACTTCGGTTGGCTCTTCGTCCAGCATGAAACGGGCTAGGTCGAAATCATGGATGGTCATATCACGGAAGAGACCACCGGCCTCTTCCAGATAGGCGCGTGGCGGAATGGCGGGGTCGCGGGATGTGATGATGACCTGATGCAAGTCACCAATGTCGCCCGCAGCCATTGCCGCACGGACAGCAGAGTGGCCGGGGTCATAGCGGCGGTTGAAACCAAGCTGAATCGGCACGCTGGTGCCTGCAATCTTTGCGGCACATGCCTCGACCCGGCCAAGGTTCAGGTCGATAGGCTTTTCACAAAGCGCGGCCTTGCCCGACGCGATTGCCATTTCGATATAGTCGGCATGGGTTGGGGTTGCGGTGGCGATTAGGACCGCGTCGATCTGGTCTGAGGCAAAAATCTCTTCGGCGGTGGTGGCCGCTTTGACGCCTTGATCCTGGGCTACGCGGTCGGCGGAAGGCTGGTGGATGTCATAAACGGTTGCCAGCGTCGCTCGTGGATGGCGCGCGACATTCGCCGCATGCATCTGCCCGATCCTACCACAGCCCAAAACGGCAATTCTTAACATCGTGCTCCCCTCCCAAGGTCGAATCGAACGCACCGTTTCACTCGTTAACGCAATTTATGTTGCATACACGTATCTAGTCAACATAATTTCTATAAACACCAAGCCTGCAATTTTCATTGCAGAATTTTTATCGCGAGGTGGGAGTTGCATGAGACTTTCGAAGTCAATTAAGTGGCTGTACAATTGTGCCGCGTGAAAATTTGACTTTGTGTCAGATAGTTATTGGGCGTTGATCCATTCAACGCCAGCCGGATGCTATCGACTGCAATCGCAACTTCGCGATCGAAGTCATGACCGATTGCAAAGTCCATGATGCCATCCTCAAGCAACTTTCGCGAGTTTGTGTTCAGCTCGTGGCCCATGAATACTGTTTGACCCACAAGATTTTCGGCTTCGAGTGCTCGGCCAATACCAAGATTCGCGCCAGAGACGTTGTAAATCGCGGCAGGGGGGCCGCTCTTTGAAACGTAGCGCCTGACCGCTTCGTAGATGATTTCAGGACTTTCATCCGAACTTACCTTTTCTTCGATCGTCAGTGACGGGAATTCTGATCGCAAGATCTGCCGAAATCCCTGCTCGCGGTCCAGCTGGCATCGAAAGGGAACGCTACTAACTAAAAGCACTTTCTGATCAATGTTTTTGGGCAGGAAGCGACCGCAAAGCCACCCAGCTGTTGCGCCCGAGGCAAACTGATCGGACCCGACATAGACAGTTCTGCCAGACGAAGGCAGATCGCTTGTTAGACAGATCACCGGAATCCCTTTGCGGGTAACGTCTCTGACTGCGTTGTTGATTGCGGGGTGTTCTCGCGCAACAAGGATCAAGCCATCTGATTTTTCCGCAAGTGTATGAATACGTTTCGCAAAAGAAGACGGGTCCACCATATGCGAGACCACACTTTCAGTCGAGATACGGGCTGACAGGGTCTCATCCTGATACTGCTCAGCTGCTGCATGTGCGGCCTTGTTGAATGAGTGCCCCGACTCTGCAAGCAACGTCAGGTTAAGCCGTTTGTTGGATGGGGCGTCATCGCCGGACTCAAGAGCGGGTCTATATTGTCTGACCAGCGAGTGCGATAGGCCTTGCTGCAGTATTGCTTGAAATTCCTTGTATCCTGAAAGCCCCAGGGCTTGCGCGAGGCGTACAACGCTAGATGCGTGCACACCGCAGTGCCCTGCGACTTCTGCAGTTGAAAGCAGGGCGGTCGATCGTGGATTTTCGATGAAAAAGCGTGCGAGCTTTCGTCCCCCTTTTCCTAGGTCGTCCTGCATTACTTCCAAACGGGCAAGCAAGGCCTCGGCTGTTTGTGGTTTTGAAATTGGCTTGTTCATTCCGGCTTCTCCCTGCGCTGAAAGTAGCTGGTTATTGCGTAAATGCAATTAATACTGCAAATGCAAATTGCATAGTGCCGGGTGGGGATCCTGCAACGAAGCGGAAGCATTCGCGGCAACGCGTCTTTGAGGAAAGTTGTTATTGAATGTTTTAGGAACCGGTTACGGTTGGAATCCTCGGTGCATCACTGTCTTTCTGGACCCGCGCTGCGACCGCAAGTGCCAAGGCTTGGGCAAGGCACATAGGCGCCGCCAGGGAGCGGGAAAAAGTGTAATCATGCTCGGGCACTGAAAAAAGCACAGACGCGGACTTCGCCAATGGACTGAGTGTACTGTCAGATATTGCAACGATGGGAACACTGGACGATGCGATTTCTTCTACAATGTTGACGACCTCGGTTGCGTAGAATCGAAACGAGACGGCGAATAGTACATCGCACGGCCCCATCGTGCGCGCAACATGCGTGGCCAAACCTCCACCGTTGTCCAGTAAGATGCAGCGTTTGCCCAACATGGTCAGAATGTAACGCATTAATTCGACGACGGGAGCTGAACGAAGTTGTCCGACCAGGTAGATGACCTCTGCCTTTTCGAGAAGGTCAGCAGCTTGCGCCAAATCTTCCTGTCTAATTGCGCAGATCATATCTTGCAGCGACGCGATGTCGCGCACGACCAGATCACGCAGAAATGTTGCCTCAGAATGGTCGCCAGAGGCGCGCAATTCAGCATCAAGTGCCTTGACACGAGCATCAAAGCCGGGCGCGGCCGTTGCAAGTCGCTTTTGATAGAGGGTCTGCAATTCTTTGAAGCCAGAATATCCCAAGGACTGCGCAAATCGCACAAAACTGGACGCGTGGATTCCGCAAACGACAGCAATGGCATTCACGGACAACACGGCCACCTCGTTGGGATTCTGCGTCAGGTAAAGTGCGATTTTCTGATAGGTTTTACTCATCTTGGCGTGCCGGTCATGGACAAGCCGGATCAGGTCTTCGTAATCCTGTGGAGGTGCGCTGTCGTCCATGTTCATAGCTCCTTATCTGCTTTCACCCAGTCGCTCGGAGACGCGTGATGCAGCAATTTTTCGAAGGCATCGGGAACTCCCGCAATATCCATTCAAGTGCTCTGTTCTTCAAGCCGATTTTCGGATGGTCGTAGTTCGGCCCTCAAGGCAATGCCTGAACTGGTGTGTTTGTAGTGAAACCGAATACCTCAGGCGTCAATTGCCGTCCTGTTCACGATAAGATCAGGGTCGCCCTTTCCCGCGAAGTAATCGATCACGTTCTGAACGGACATCACGGCCATCCGTTCCGCGGCTTCCAGCGTGAGCCCGGCGATATGTGGGCTGAGAACTGCCTGATCGAAGGCGAGCAGGGGCGATCCGATGGTCGGTGGCTCGACTTCAAAAACATCAAACCCGACGCCCCCGATCTGGCTTGAGCGAAGACCGGCGGCAAGGGCTGCCTCGTCGACAACGCCGCCGCGTGCGGTGTTGACGATGATGACACCGGGTTTCATAACAGCGATTTCTGCCGCACCGATGACAGGGCGATCTCCGCGCGGTACATGGACCGAGATGAAATCGGCCCAACCCAACTCTGCGTTCAGATCACTGACTGGGCGCACCGGGCCTTCGGGCCAGCCGTGACGTGCGAGGTAGGGGTCATATGCGCGTACCTCCATTTGAAATCCTGCGGCCATCCGCGCCAGATTTCGACCGATTCTGCCGTATCCAAGGATTAGCAGCCTTTTGCTGGAAATCTCCTGCTGCTCGAGAAGGTTGCGCCATCCCCATTTGGCGGAATCCCGCACAGCATTGTCTGCCCGGACCGCGCGCTTTGCGGCGGCCAACATCTGCATCATCGCGTGTTCTGCCACAGAGATCGAATTGACGTCACCCACGATCATCAGCGCGATCTTGTGCTCGTTAAGCGCCGCCAGATCAACAGCGTCGTAGCCAACGCCATGACGCGAGACAACCTTGAGCTTCGTTCCGCGTGCTACCGTCTCCGCCGACATTGGCTGAGTGCGGATCACCAGCGCATCGGCTTTGTCGATCAATGGGGCGTAGGAGGCTTCCGAGATTTCCTCGATGTAGGCATGGGTGAATCCACGCGTCTTGGCATTTTCCAACAGGGCCAAACCTGCAGGATGTAGTTTTCCGGCGACAAGTATATGCCGCATTAGTAGCCCTCCTTGATGGCTATCTTGGCGCGGCCTTTGGTCAGGTCGCGAAACTTCGCGACCGACGCAGACGCAGCTGCAGCCATAAGGCGGCTGTCGCCCGATACGGTCGTCATGTCGTAGCCCCATTTGATCGCCCTGGCGGCATAATCCGGCGTGCCGCAATGCAGGGCCGCGCGGATACCATTGGCCTTGCAAGCGGCCACGATCTGCTGGATTAGCGCGATCATTTCAGGTTCTTCGCGGTCAAACGCAGGCGGCAAGCACCCTTCTTGGGTGCCCAGCGTCAGGTCGGCGGGGCCGACATAAATACCGTCCAGACCGGGTGTGGCGGCAATCGCGTCAAGATTGGCAATGCCTTGGGCGGTTTCGATCATAGCAAAGGCCAGCACCTGTTCATTTGCCTCAACCCCATAGCCGCCATAGGCGATATTGGCGCGGGTCGGGCCAAAGCTGCGCTGGCCATGCGGCGGATAGCGCATGTAGCTGACAAACGTCGCGGCTTCGGCCGCGTTGTTGATCATCGGGCAGATGATGCCGAGCGCGCCTGCATCGAGTGCTTTCATGATGATTCCGGGCTCCAACCACGGCACACGCGCCATTGGGACCACGCCAGAGGCGCGCATCGCCTGGAACATCGGCAGCATCGAGGAATAGTCGAGCGCGCCGTGCTGGACGTCGATGGTAACAGAGTCATAGCCTTGCGCGGCCATGATTTCGGCGGTGAATGGATTACCAATCGACAGCCAGCCATTGATCGAAGGACGGCCATTTTGCCAAAGCTGTTTAAGGTTATTTTTGATCATTGCACCGCCTCCTTAAAACACGATCTGAGCGAGCTTGGTGTCGAGGTAATCCTCGATCCCCTCGGTGCCGCCTTCGCGGCCCATGCCGGAATAATTGGTGCCACCGAACGGCGCCTCGGATGCGGCCAGCGCAAAGCTGTTGATTCCGACCATGCCCGATTTTAGCGCTGCCACAGCAAGCCTCGCCCGTTCAGGCGAGCGGGTAAATGCATAGGCGGACAGGCCCATTTCGGACGCATTGGCGCGGGTCAGCACTTCGTCATCCTCAGTGAACCGGGTGATAGCGGCGATGGGGCCAAAGTTTTCTTCGGCAAAGACCCGCATGTCATCTGTGACGTTGGTCAGCACGGTTGGCTGATAAAAGTGGCCCGCGTTGAAGGCGGTGGCTCGGCTACCGCCCAGTTCTAAAGTAGCACCGGATTTCACGGCCTCGGCGACAATACTGTCGATTTCGCTTAGGCGGCGCGCGTTGATCAGCGGGCCCATACCAGTGGCGGGGTCCATTCCGTCGCCCAGTATGATTTTTTTTGCCCGCGCAACGAAGCCTGTGACAAAGGCGTCATGCAGACTTTCGTGCACAAAGAACCGATCGGCGGTGACACAAACCTGGCCGGCGTTGGCGAATTTGGTGGCGACTGACATATCGAGCGCCGTTTCAAGGTCAGCGTCATCGTGGATAATGCACGGCGCGTTGCCGCCCAGTTCCATCGACACTTTCTTGACCGTGGCGGCGGCGTCGCGGATCATCTGTTGCCCGACGCGGGTGGATCCTGTCAGGGAAACTTTGCGCACGCGGGCATCGGCCATGACGACATCGTAGGTGGCAGAGGTGCTTCCGGTGACAAAGTTCACCGCACCGTCTGGTAGTCCTGCGGCGTGGATACAATCGACCAGAACCATCGCCACGCCCGGCGTCTGAGAGGACGGGCGCAAGACGACGGAGCATCCTGCCGCCAAAGCGGGGGCGATTTTGCGGGCGGGCAGAGCAGCCGGAAAGTTCCACGCGGTGAAGACGCCCACAATGCCGACTGGTTCGCGCGTCACCTCGAACCGGCCACCGGGGACGCGGGATGGGATGATACGGCCATAGATGCGGCGCGCCTCTTCGGCGTACCAGCGGAATTGATCGGTCGCCAAAACCCATTCGCGTTCGGCCTGCGCGATCGGCTTGCCGGTCTCAAGCACGTTAATTTTGGCCGCCTCAGCAGCACGGCGAGTCATTTCATCGGCGATACTGTGCAGAGCGTCAGCACGAGCAAAACCGTCCAATCCGCGCAGCGCGGTCAGACCACCTTCCGCCGAATCAACCGCCGCTGCCGTGTCTGCAGCAGAGGCGGACGGGACCAATCCAAGCGGTTTTTCTGTGACTGGTGACAGCACTTCTGCTGTTTTTCCAGCTTCGGCCGATACCCAGCGTCCATTGATATAAAGCCCAAATTTCTCATACATTTTGCGTTTCTCCCTACTGACAATCAAATCCAAGACCTGCAGGTCCAAGATGTCCGTCACACTGCATTCTGCAATTTAGCAATAAAGATTGCAGATCTATTGTTCTGTCAATAAGTATTCCGTATTGTGACTCAAGCAGCAACGCAGGAGAAAGGGACATGACCCACAAAACGGTCCGTCTGACCATGGCACAGGCCCTAGTTCGCTATCTTTGTAACCAGTTCACCGAAATCGACGGTGAACGTGTGCCGCTTTTTGCAGGTGTTTTTGGGATTTTCGGTCATGGGAATGTGACCTGTCTGGCTGAGGCCCTCGAAGCAGTGCAGGATCAACTGCCGACTTGGCGTGGCCAGAATGAACAGTCGATGGCACTTGCGGCCATCGGCTATGGCAAGGCCAAGCTGCGCCGTCAGATCATGATTGCCACATCGTCGGTTGGGCCAGGGGCAACCAACATGATCACCGCAGCTGGTGTGGCCCATGCCAATCGCCTGCCGGTGCTTTTGCTTGCAGGTGACACTTATACAAACCGCTTACCCGACCCGGTGCTTCAGCAGGTTGAACATTTTGACGATCCGACTGTGACGGTCAATGACGGCTTCAAACCGGTCAGCCGCTATTGGGATCGGATCACCCATCCGGCTCAAATCCTCGCATCCCTGCCACAGGCCATCGCGACGATGCTGGACCCGGCCGATTGCGGACCAGCCTTCATCGGGTTGCCTCAGGACACTCAGGAATTGGCCTATGATTATCCGCTGGCGTTCTTTGAGGAGCGGCTTTGGACCATTCCACGTCCGCGCCCCTCTCGCGATCAAATTGCAGCAGCGGCTGCGCTTTTGAAGACAGCAAAAAGGCCGCTGATAATCTCGGGTGGCGGTGTGCGTTATTCCGGTGCCAGCGAGGCACTTGCGAAATTTGCCTCAGATCGCAGAATTCCGATGGCGGAAACAATCGCTGGCAAGGGGGCGGTAGTGCACAATCATCCAGCTTATGTTGGGCCCGTAGGGATCGAAGGCACTGATGCTGCCAAGGCAATGGCTGAAACGGCGGATATCGTGATTGCCGTCGGCACGCGGCTGCAGGATTTCACCACTGGTTCGTGGACGACATTTGCGCCCGACACCCAGTTTATCAACATAAATGCCGCGCGGTATGATGCGTGCAAACACCGGGCGTTGCCGGTTGTCGGCGACGCTTTGGAATCGCTAGGCGAGCTTAACGCAGCTCTTGAAGATTGGGCTTGCGATCCGGCTCGGATGGTAGATGCGCAAGGGCTTTACGCCGACTGGAACACGATGCTGGACGAAGGGCAGGCACCCACCAACGCCGCGACGCCCAGCTATGCGCAGGTCATTGCAGTTGTGAACAAGATGGCAAGGCCAGAGGACACGCTGATCGCGGCAGCGGGCGGATTGCCCGGGGAGACTGTCAAGAATTGGCGGGTCAAAAGCCCGCACACGTTCGACTGCGAATTCGGCTTTTCCTGCATGGGCTATGAGATTGCAGGCGCTTGGGGACACGCAATGGCGAAGGATGGCAACGGCACCCCGATAGTCATGCTGGGTGACGGGTCGTACATGATGATGAACTCGGACATCTATTCTTCGGTCCTGACGGGCCACAAGATGATTGTCGTCGTGTGCGACAATGGCGGCTTCGGTGTCATCAACCGGCTACAAACCGGAATGGGTGTTCCAGGCTTCAACAATCTGCTGAAAGACTCGCGGGTAAAAAACAAGGACAGCCCGCTGCGGGTTGATTTCGCCAAACACGCTGAGGCAATGGGTGCCTTGTCGCGCCATTGCGAAAGCCTTGCCGATCTTGAAGCCGCCATGGAGTGGGCGCAAGGCACGGACCGCACGACAGTTTTGACAATTGCCACTGATGCGCATGTCTGGACACCGGGCGGGGCAGATTGGTACGTAGGCGTGCCAGAAATATCGGACCGGGAAAGCGTGCAAAAAGCGCGTGTGGGGCAAGCGGATTTCCGCAAGAAACAGCGCCAGGGAGTGTGACCACATGAGACAAGCAAAATTGGGCATCGCCCCAATCGCCTGGTGGAACGATGACGACGCATCGCTGTCGGACGATGTGACGCTAGAAGAAGCACTTAGACAGGCCTCGGTCGCTGGCTTCACCGGCATGGAGACCGGACGCCGCTTTCCGATGGACATGAATGAACTTGGACCGAACCTTGATCAATTTGGCATTTCGGTTTGTGGGGGCTGGTTTTCGGGCCTGCTCCTTGATGGCGATATCGAGGCAGAGAAAGACAGGATCGCCGCGCAGATGTCGTTCTTCATCGCCGCTGACGCACCAAGTATTGCATACGGCGAAACTGCGCAATCAATCCAAGGCATCCGCAGCGCGCCATTGGCCACCAAACCTAAGTTGACAGAGGCAGAGATTGCCGCCTACGGCCGCAAGATGTCGGACTTTTCTGACTGGTGTGCCGGGCAGGGGATGCCGATTGCCTATCACCACCACATGGCTGCCGTTATCGAGACCGAAGAGGAGCTTGACCACTTCATGAAACACTCTTCGGTGCCCCTTTTGTATGATGCGGGTCACATGGCCTTTGCGGGTGGCGATGTGATGCGCGTGATCGAGAACCACGCATCACGAATTTCCCATGTCCACACAAAGGATGTCCGGATGGACGTCATCAACAGCGTTGACCGCAGCAAAGAAAGTTTCCTCGATGCGGTGATCAAGGGCGCTTTTACAGTTCCCGGGGACGGTTCACTGAATTTTGGAGAAATCGTTAAGGCGCTCGCCGCCAGCGGCTACGAAGGCTGGTTCGTTGTTGAAGCAGAACAAGACCCGGTGAAGAACCCACCACTGGAAATGGCCAAAGTCGGCCACAAAGAATTGCTGCGAGTGATGGCAGCGGCAAACTACGAGGTAACAAAATGAACCGGATTGACGGGAAAATCGCTGTTGTGACGGGTGGTACGCAAGGTTTGGGCGCAGCGATCGCACGCACCTTTGCATCGGCGGGCGCTGCAGGTATCGCCATCGTCGGCCGCGGGGCCGAAAAGGGCCGTAAGATCGCTGAGGCGATCGAGGCGGAGACGGGCGTCCCAGCGATCATGATCGTAGCTGATCTTGAAAACATAGAAGACGTTCGCCGGATCATGGCCGAGACTGACGCCCGGTTTGGCAAGGTAGACATTCTTGTCAATGCCGCCGGTCTGACAGATCGGGGCAATCTGCTCAACACCACGCCCGAACTGTTTGACCGTATGTTCGCCGTAAACACCCGAGCGCCGTTCTTTCTTATGCAAGATGCAGTGAACATCATGGAGCGTGAAGGTATCGAGGGACGGATCGTCAATATCGGCTCGACCTCGCAGCATGCAGGTCAGCCATTTATCGCGTCTTATTGCGCGTCCAAGGCGGCGTTGGCCACTTTGACGCGGAACTCTGGATATGCCCTGATGCGCAACCGTATCCACGTCAATCAGTTGGATATCGGCTGGATGGCGTCCGATCATGAGCGCGAATTGCAGTTAGTCGAATCCGGCGATCCAGACTGGGAAAAGAAAGCGGCTGCAGGCCTGCCTTTTGGTCGTCTGCTTGATCCCCAAGAAGTGGCGCGCGCGGTTCTTTGGATGTCATCTGATGACAGCGGTATGATGACGGGCACAGTAATTCAGTTCGACCAGTCGGTTTGGGGTGGCTACGATGGACAGGCACCTGTGCCAACAGAAAAACTGAAGGCATAGATGATGAAGATTCATGCTTGTGTCGGGCCGATGGAGGCTCGGACATAGATAGAGCTTCGGCCTATCAAGGGCTTTGTCACGTTAACTCAGTTGCACCAAAATAGCCGACGCTACCCCAAATCAAGCAGCCACAATTTCGAACCATTCAGCGAATGACCTGGCGCGAGTTTGATGGAGAGTTTGGCGAGAGATCAGATGACGTTGCAAATTGAAATGGTTGTAGATGGCATCGTGGACGGACAGAAAACGTTGCATCGATCCGGGCGACTTGAACCGGCCCATGCGGCGTTCTCGTCGGCGCGTCGGCCTCCTCTCATGGTTTTGCAATCAAACCACTGCCGGGCAATGGATGTGAAACCTCTGCCCGATTGTTCAATCGACCACCCGTGACATGAAGGTGCGCCAGGCCAAGTTCCCGAAGGGCCGCCGAATATGACCCCAGCTTGTCGGTGACAATCTCATCCGGAATGTAACCCTGCTTTTT
>CAJQNG010000038.1 GCA_905479635.1 uncultured Boseongicola sp.
AGCTCCAATTTCGGGAAACTCGTGGTCAGAGCAGAGATGATGTTGGGCAATAGGTATGGCGCAACAGTCGGGATTATTCCGAGCCTTAACCTTCCCGCGAGTGGCCACTTTGACGCCCGTCCGAGATCCTCGAGCTCCTCAACGGCAATCAAGATTTGTCGCACCTTCAGTATAAAGTCTTCACCAATCGCAGTTAAGCGAACCTGTCGTGCACTGCGTTCCACCAAGGGAGCACCAAAACTGCCCTCTAGCTCCTTGATCTGTAGCGATAGCGCCGGCTGAGAGATGGAACTCGCCTCAGCGGCGCGACCAAAGTGCCGGTTCCGCGCCAGCGCATCAAAGTAACGAAGTTGTTTGAGGGTGAGGCCTTTCATTTGCTCAGCTTATCGCAGTGTTTTGAATATTCAATTGGCGTTAATGAAGCTCTGAAGTTAGAACGATTCCAGAAAGAGCTGTTGGCTCTGATTTCATCAACGAACGGAGAGTCTAATGGACGGAAACAACGTGAGCTCCACCGGCGGTTGCCCCGTCATGCACGGTGGCAACACCGCGAATGACAAGCCAGTCACCAAGTGGTGGCCGAATGCGCTGAACCTCGACATCTTGCATCAACACGGTGCTCGAACTAACCCGATGGATCTTGACTATAACCACCGCGAGGCGGTGAAGAGTCTAGATTTCGAATCCGTCAAAGTCGACGTCCAGGCACTGATGACTGACAATCAGGATTGGTGGCCTGCGGACTGGGGCCACTATGGCGGTCTGATGATACGGCTTGCCTGGCACTCGGCCGGCTCATATCGCACGGGCGACGGCCGGGGTGGTGCGGGGTCCGGCAATATCCGTTTTGCTCCATTGAACTCATGGCCTGACAATGCCAGCCTTGATAAAGCCCGCCGTCTGCTCTGGCCGGTCAAGAAAAAGTACGGAAATGCGCTGTCTTGGGCTGATCTCATCATTCTCGCCGGGAACATGGCCTACGAGTCGATGGGTCTGAAGACGTTTGGCTTCGGCTTTGGCCGCGAGGACATCTGGGGGCCCGAGACCGATGTATACTGGGGCGCTGAGAATGAGTGGCTTGCGCCTAGCGAGAACCGCTACTCTGACTTGGACGACGCTTCCACCCTCGAAAACCCACTGGCTGCAGTGCATATGGGTCTTATTTACGTAAATCCTGAAGGTGTGAACGGTCAGCCTGATCCTGCAAGGACAGCGGCTCATGTGCGTGAGACATTTTCCCGAATGGCAATGAACGACGAGGAAACCGCGGCTCTTACCTGCGGGGGCCACACCGTCGGCAAGGCACACGGCCGGGGTGCTGTCGATCAGATCGGCGTTGAGCCAGAAGCCGCCGGCATTGAAGAACAGGGCTTTGGCTGGGCCAATCCGGGCCAGGCTGGAGAGGCCACCAATGCCTTCACATCGGGTATAGAAGGTGCTTGGACCACAAACCCCACTCAGTGGGATATGGGCTATTTCAAGCTGCTCTTCGGCTATGAGTGGCAGCTCAAGAAATCCCCGGCTGGCGCTTGGCAGTGGGAACCCGTGGATATCAAGGAAGAAGACATGCCGGTCGACCCGACCGATTCCTCGGTTCGCCACAACCCGATTATGACCGATGCCGACATGGCGATGAAGGTGGATCCGACCTACAATGAAATTTGCCAGAAGTTCATGGCGGATCCAAAGTACTTCGCCGAAACCTTCGGTCGCGCTTGGTTCAAGCTGACCCACCGCGACATGGGTCCCAAGTCCAATTACTACGGTCCGGACGTGCCTGCCGAAGATCTGATCTGGCAAGACCCCATCCCGGCTGGCAACAAAGACTGCGATGTGTCTGCAGTTAAAGCGATGATTGCAGATTGCGGGCTCTCCAACGCCGAAATGATCGCGACAGCTTGGGACAGCGCTCGGACCTTCCGCGGCTCGGATAAGCGCGGCGGCGCCAACGGAGCACGCATCCGCTTGGCTCCTCAGAAGGACTGGGAAGGCAACGAGCCCGAACGTCTCGCAAAGGTCCTTGGCATCCTAGAACCCATCGCGGCCAAAACGGGCGCGTCAGTGGCGGATGTGATCGTTCTGGCAGGTAATGTTGGGCTGGAGCAGGCGATCAAGGCGGCGGGCCATAATCTCGAGGTACCCTTCACACCAGGCCGCGGTGACGCGACCGAAGCGCAGACCGACGCGGATTCATTTAGCGTGCTTGAACCGCTCGCTGATGGCTTCCGCAATTGGCAAAAGACCAAGTATGCCGTCAGCCCCGAAGAATTGATGCTGGATCGGGCTCAACTTCTTGGCCTCACCGGTGCAGAAATGGCGGTGCTCTTGGGCGGCATGCGAGTACTGGGCACTAACTATGCTGGCTCCATGCACGGCGTTTTCACCGACCGCGAAGGCGAGTTGTCCAACGACTTCTTCGTGAACTTGACTGATATGGGCAATAGTTGGCACCCAGTCGAGGAGGACGGGAGCTACGAGATCCGTGACCGCAAGTCTGGCACTGTTAAGTGGACTGCGACCAGCGCGGATCTGGTCTTCGGTTCCAACTCAGTTCTGCGCGCCTATGCCGAGGTTTATGCTCAAGATGACAATGCCGCGAAGTTCGTCGGCGACTTTGTGGCAGCGTGGACTAAGGTCATGAATGCCGACCGGTTTGACCTTGTAGCTTAAAACAACGTTACGGGCAGCTTTGCTGCCCGGACGCAAAACTCGTGCCTCTGGGGCGCTGCGTGCTCCTAAACCTCATTTATCGGGCGCGAAACTGGCACCCACCTTTGCGCGCGCATCCATCGCCAATAATGTGGCTCTCAAACGAATGCACACCAGTCTCTACAGGACAGTTGAGCTGCCGCTTGGTCCGCGCAAAGACTGCGCCCTAGTAGTTTGGGCTTATTTCTCTGGAAAACTCTTTTTGATTGCAAGCATCAAGGGAACCCCCAACTATTTTGGCTTGATTTGACCTGTCATTTGTTGCGCGAGGCCTGCGATTCGGCCGCGCAATGACAGGGGATTTGATGCGAGCAAGAAGCGAAGAGGCCGCGGCTCCAAATATACGGATGCGTTCGAGCGGCAGTTGGTTGTAAAGAGTCATGCCGCTGGAGCAACCGTTCCGATGGTGACAAAGCAACATGGGTGCCAACCAGCCGGATATACTCTTGGCTAGGTGATGCGCGGTTTCAGCCAAGAGACGTTGAGACGCCTGGCTTCAAGCCTGTTGAGGTGTCCGACGCGCTAATTCTTAAGGATATTGATCAACTACCGCCCGAGGCACGCATTGAGATCACGCTTGAGAATGGGCGCAACTTTCGACATCCTGTCAAAGCGCAAAGCCGAAGAGCGCGCACGGCCATGGGTGACGTCGCTGAGGCCTTGGCAAATGCCCGTCCAAGTGCCGCGTAGCCATCGGCGTGCAGGTAGCTCGCTTGGAAGCGCATGTCGTGTCGTCTCATCCCAGCACAAGGGTTCGATCCGGGTAGGCGAAGTCCGCGGATTTCTGCATGGATAAGCAGGGACGACAGAAGCGACAAAGCGCGATTGCGACCACCCTTCGACATCTCCATTTTGTTGAACCACACGGTCACATCGGAGCGCTCAACTTCACCAATCTGCATATGTCCCAGACCCGGCAGAGTGTATCGTGACATTGCGTGCCTGTGCGACCGGAGGGTTGAGGGCTTCCAGCGGCGCGCGCAATCATCAAGGAAGATATAGGCAAAGGCAGCTAAGGCGGTTTCACCGGAAGAGGGTGGGTGGGCTGTCGCATCTTCAAGAAGGTCCCGAGCCATCGACCGCGCGCATGATTGGGATGGTCGCACAGGTGCCAAAGGGTAATCTTCGCAACCTTGCCTGCGCGTGGGCAATGAACCACCCAAGTATTTCTACCGCCTCGGATAGGCAAACCGAGATGAGGAAAAATATCGTCCCGACGTTCCCGATCTAGGCGCTGATTTTGCGTGTTCTCTT
>CAJQNG010000039.1 GCA_905479635.1 uncultured Boseongicola sp.
AAGACCTGTATGTACAGGTGGGCGCCAGGTAAACAGACCAGGGTCCGCACAGAGCCAGCTCCCTAGGAATTGAGTAAGGCCACTGGAATTTGACCCGGACACGAGAAGGGCAGAACCGTCACCACTCAAATAGGCCCCCCATCGGCCCTAGACAAGGGGCCAAATCCGCCCAGCACTAATCAGTCTTGATAAATGTTTACCTTTTGTTCAAAAATGTCAGATGCCCGACGATCTGTCCCTTCCCGAAAAGAAACCCGGCCAGCTTTTGGCCCGTGGTGTCTGTCGGCACTTATCTAGCCATGACTTTGTCACGGTCGAAGAACTGACGCCAACCTCTGGCCTGCGCGTTGACGTTATGGCGCTTGGCCCGAAAGGCGAGGTTTGGGTGATCGAATGTAAATCCAGTCGCGCTGATTTTCAGTCTGACAACAAATGGCAGGGCTACCTAGAATGGTGCGACCGCTTTTTTTGGGCTGTCGACGAAGACTTCCCGACCGACCTGCTGCCGGACGACACCGGCCTCATCATCGCCGACGCCTACGACGCCGAAATCCTGCGCATGGCGCCAGAGGAAAAGATCGCGCCTGCGCGGCGTAAAGTGATGGTGCAGAAATTCGCCCGCCACGCCGCCACAAGATGGCACGCCGCGCGCGATCCCGACTTTATCCCTTCTTGGGGCCTTTAGAAGACATCGCGCGCGCGCGCGCTGCTGCCGCCCTAATTTCTTCCGCGATCTCTTCGGCCTCTTCCGGATCGAAATCCATCGGGATATCGATCCCATTGCCTTCGATATAGAGACGCACCATCCCAAGCTCGGTGGGACCAATCTGCAAATTGGCTTCGATCTCTTTTTCGCTGTTGATGCCCATGTGCGGCCCTCCTGACGCCGTGGCCTAGCTTTGACCGCCGCCAGACGCAAGGTGATCAATACTTGACAAAATCAAGTAGACTGCAAAATATTTGATAAAATCAAGGAATAATGCTCCCGTGCACACCAAAGACATCGCTCGCCTTCGCCGCTTTAACCGCCGCTATATCACACAGCTTGGCCTGTTCGCACGGGACGACGTCGGCGAAGGGCTCAGCGTTTCGGACCTGCGGGTGTTCTTCGAAATCATCGACGACCCCGGGCTCACCGCGCGCCAACTCTCCGCCGACCTTGATATCGACGAAGGCCAGATCAGCCGTATTCTGAAGCGCTACATCGACATGGGTTGGCTAAACCGCAAACGATCGGCAGGCGATGCCCGTCGCAAACAGATTGAAATCACCTCAGAAGGCCGCAAACTCTATGAAACGCTGAACGCGCGTGCAGATGAAAAAACTCTCCTACGGCTGCGGGGCGCTGACCCCGCAGCCGTAGCCAACGCCATGGACGGCATCCTAGACCTTCTGCGGCCGACGGAACAAACAGGAGTGGCCATCCGAGACATCAGTTTTGGTGACCCCGGCTGGGTTGCCCAGCGCCACAGCGAAACCTACAGCGTGGACCCCGGCTTCTCTCCTGAATTCGAACTATTCGTCTTCGACATCATGGCCAATTTCGTTCGAACCAAAGACCCCGCCCGCGAACGCGGCTTCATCGCCCACCGAAACGGTCACCGACTTGGAAGCATCTTCTGCATGGCGGCTGACGTCCCAGACCTCGCTAAGCTTCGCCTTTTCTTCGTCGAACCGACAGCGCGAGGCCTCGGACTTGGGCGACGCCTCATGGACGACTGCCTCTCGTTCGCGCGTGGTGCGGGCTACAAACGCATGACGTTGATGACCCATGAAACTCAATCCACGGCACGTCAGCTTTACGTGCGCTATGGCTTCAAATGCACGTCAGCCACCCCAGTTCACAATTTCGGTCGTGATGCCCTCGAAGAAATTTGGGACGTCAATCTGTGACCAACCCTCTTGCAATCGCAACGCGCTGGCGGTAATCCGTCCCCGCGTGCCGCCTTAGCTCAGTTGGTTAGAGCACTGGTTTGTGGAACCAGGGGTCCCCCGTTCAAGCCGGGGAGGCGGTACCACTTCTTCCCGGTCGTTGATTTAGATGAAAAACCGCTCACCCGGCCCTTTAACGTTTGGGTGGAAATCTGCAATGTCGCCCACATGCAAACCGCCATAATCTCCGACATCCACGCCAACCGCGCCGCGCTTGAAGCCGTGCTTGCTGATATCGATCGGCGTGGCATTACCCAGATCATCAACCTTGGCGATTGCCTTTCCGGACCGCTCGACGCCGCTGGCACCGCTGATCTTCTGATCGCGCGCAACCTGCCCACTGTCCGAGGCAACCACGACCGCCAACTTTATGATCGCCCCAAAGCCGAAATGGGCCTTTGGGAGGCCTGGATCATCGACGATCTGTCGGCCGTCCATATCAACTGGCTCAAAAGCTTTCCCCAGACCATCAGCCTTGACGACATGCTCTTTTGTCACGCCACCATCAACGACGATGATGACATGTGGCTCCACGAGATGGGCCCACAGGCCCGAATGATCCCGCGCGACCTTAAAGACGTCAGCGAAAGGCTCGGCGAAACCGACGCCATGCTCATCGCCTGCGGCCACACCCATACGCCTGCGTTTGTGCGCCTGCCCAAAGGCCCGGCGATCGTTAATCCTGGCTCTGTCGGCTGCCCCGCCTTCGACGACACCCGCGTCGATCCACCGTTCATCCATCAAATCGGCGCCCCCGACGCACGCTACGCAATTGTTGAGAAAACCGACGATGTCTGGCGTGCGGATTTTATCGCCGTGC
>CAJQNG010000040.1 GCA_905479635.1 uncultured Boseongicola sp.
ATGCACAATCAAGTGGCATGACGCGTCTATCGCTAAGGGACGGCGCGCCGCCATCCCCACCGCCGGCGTTGTCACATTAACTTTTCCAAGTCAAAATATCGAAGTTTTTCAAAATGCGTGTTGCTGGGTTTCAATGACTTACGAGATTTCAAGTTCTGTCAAAAAGACGAAATCTGCCGATTACTGCGTTAATGTGACAACGCCGATGCGAGGCCGATCTGACGGTCGCTGGACGGCCTGAGTGCAGAACGACGGAGCTGGCGCAGTGAAGTTCGGTGTGCTGGCAGATCTATTTGAGGGCGCCGGGGCGAAGGTGCTGACCGAGGTTGAGATTAACCGACAGAGGTCAAACCAGCACGAGTTTCAGGGCGTCAGTGGGTTCCGGGAGTTTCTGGGTACACCTGCAGAAAAACAGACGTTTCCTGCGACCTTTTACTGGCTGGGGGATGACGAAGACACCGAACCGGTAAAGGTCGGTTCGCTCTGCGCCTTGAGTGATGTCCGTCGTGAACAGCCCGGGCGCAGCCCCGAGTGTCATTTGTACTACGCGGCTGGCTCTGAGCCAGTCGTCCATCGAGCCCGTGCGGGGGATCAGGTTGTTATTGCTCGCGGTAAGGACGGCCCTGTAGCTCAATTCAAACACTCCACTCAACTCGATCAGAGGCAATACACAGTCCAAAACCTGATTTTCGCGCGAGAGAATAACGATCTGGATTCAGAATGCCTGATCTGCCAAAGGTCAGTGGTGACAGCGTAAGATCTTGCTTTAGCAGAATCTTACCGAAAGCGCCTTCTCGGGCTAGCGGGCTCTTGCCTAGTGCGTGCCCGACAGTCATCGCCGCTCGGGTTAGCAGACTGGTTTCACCCACGTGCGCCCCAAGAATCACGCTCATACCTCGAGCGTGTGCAGCTTGCGCAAGCTCAATTGAGCGTAGAAGGCCACCGCATTTAGATACGCGGACATTTGCAACCCAGCTGTCTGGCTGCCCCGAATACTGATCAAGTTGAGAGGCATTGATGAGGCTTTCATCAAGAATAATAGCGACACCCAGTTCTTGGGATATCCTTTGCATTCCAGAGACATCACCTACGGAAAGTGGCTCCTCAATAGCCCAGACATTGCGGTCAATTGCGTTGATGTGCTCTATGCATACCTCTGGTTCTTTCCACAGATTATTCGCATCGACACGAATTGTCGCGTGTTGGGGTAACCGGGCGAGCTTTTGCTTGTCACGCTCGAGGTTGGTGTTCAGCTTGATCTTGAAATCGGACAGCCCCACAACTGAGTATGCAAATGCCACGATGCCGGTTTTTAGAGGTGAGCTGTCACCAAGCACAGCGCTGTAGCGCATCGGGGCACGCAAAGGCGGATACCCAAGATATTCCTCGATCGACAACCCATCACGCCGCGCAAGAAAATCCAATAGCGCCATCTCGACGGCGGCGAAAGCCGCTGGATTCTGAGATACTTGAGTTTCATGAGATTCGATCCACTCCCGAATTGTCGATTGATCCGCGCAAGACTCAACAAGGTTGGGCCCGTACTTAGAGACAAATACCTGAGCGGTTTCTTCAGTTTCTCCGGTAACATAACTTCGCGGGCAACCTTCACCAAATCCGCTGATCCCACTTCGATCGGAAACCTCCACAATAATATTAGATGTTGCTGCACGAGAAGCAGACGCATGAGAAAATCGGAATCGAAATTTGCTGGGAAAATGCCCCCATCTCAGGACCGGCGACATCAGCGTGACCCGTCAGGAGATGTTGCATCTTCCAAGACTACCCAGGGGGCAAGCTTTGCTGACCAGTCTCGCTGATAGCCTAGGATGACGGGTTTGTATTGCGCTTCTCGCACTCCTGCTGCCACGCTTTGGTCTCGCAATGCGCTCATTGTTCCCGGCTTTAGTCGTCGCCCAATCAAGGGATAAATTCGATCGCTTGCACGTTTGTCTGCGTATTCGCTGTTCACTACTTGAAGCTGCTGGTCCACGAATGCAGCAAAGGCATTTGGGTCAGCTCCACCATCAGTTTCGATCAGAAATTCATACCTTGCTGCCGTCTCGTCAGCGAGAAACATGTAACCACTGACAGAGAGCCCCAAAGAGGAGATCAACGTGGACGCAGCCGTAATTACTTGATGCTCGCTGAGCTTCTCGCCCGTAATATTTGTAACGCCGCGTCCCTTCTGCAGAAAGCTCAGGCTTGGACAGGCTCCGATGCCGGTTTTGGCGCGCAAAAGATCATTGATATTATAGCGATAGAGGCCTGACTGAGTTGTAACAAAGACATAATATTCTTTGCCGTGTACTAGCTCATGGATTCCCATGAAGTGTTGTCTGTTTTCATCCCAGTCTTCACGCAAAACGAATTCGTACACGTGCTCGGTAATCAAGGGCATACAAATATTTGAAAGGGCATCGAAATTGAATGTGCCCATGAATTCGCTTGCGGCGTATCCGTATTCCACAACCTTCACTGAGGCGGGTAGATTGTGGCGAAGTTTTGAAAGAGCGACGCCGCAACTTCCGCCAGTCCAAGTTGCAATCGCCGCGAGTCTTGGCCACACGATTTCCGGCGACAATCGAGAGTCAGTCTCAAGCGCCTGACGCAGACTTAGCAATCTCCCAGGCTCTATTTTCTGAAAGATTTCGCCGACTACCGAAACAACGGATGGATGAAGGTTTTTGGCCGAGCGGGTTTCAAGCGCATCAAGAAGTAGTTCCTGATCAGCCTCAATAATCTCGCAGACTTTTAAAATAGAAGAAGGGTTCGCCGTTCCAATGCCGCTGATATCGGAGCGTGACAAAGCTGCTAGTGCGTAGACCTGATACTTCGCCGCGACGTCGCAAATCTCAAAGGTTTGAGCGGGAATAGCGAACTTTGCGGCGAGAAGGCGCGGGAGCGATTTATAGGCACTTCCCGAACTGGATCCGTAAGCGACACCGTTTTCCAGGCGCCCTTCGATCGGTGGGCTGGCCATTCCTAGAATTGCCCCCGAGAAGAACCCGGTGCTTTGCCATGTAGACAAAGACAATAGTCGTTGAGTTAAACGCATCTGACGCAGCCCGTTTTGGGTCACTGGTATAAACTTGCTTCTTCCAGTCGTTCCGCTGGTCTTGGCGCAATATACAGTTGGCTCGATGGTGAGAGCAGACTCACCTGATATTTGTCGTTCGATATACGGTTGCAGAGTATCAAATGTCTGCACCGGCACATTTTCACGAAACGATTTCATGTCGTGGATGGCTGCAAAGTTATGCCGTCTTCCAAAATCTGTTTCGGCATTTGCAGCGACAATTTTCAACAATAGTTTTTCCTGCACTTTCGCAGGGTCAGCGAAGGCTTTTTCGATCGGACCGCGATACACAGACAAAATCCAATACATCCCGAGACCTATCAGTCGGTTTGTGATCGCGCCGGAGGCAATCATTTGTCTGTCGCGTCCGTTGGCGTTGTAAACGGCGCCATGAGTTGGGCGCGAAAACTGTTGGGCCAGTTTCGATTTTCAATTCCGACGCGCCCAACTTCACGGTCCGCCGGTAGATACCGGGTTCCAAAAATCGTATCCCATATAATAAGGTTGTTGCCATAGTTCGAATTTGCTTCTGATATCTTCGCTGAATGATGCCATCTGTGTAGCTCAGGGCCGGCAATGATATAGTTGAGCGGCCCGAGCTTAACCTCAGCGTTTGAGTGTTGATAAAAGCCATTGATGGCATAAAGGACAAAATACGTTCCGAACACTTCAGGGCTTACGCCCAGCAATAAGAAAGGCGCTGTGTCTCCAAGGAACTGTATTGCTTTGTCAAATGGATGAAATCGACCAACATTGATCGTGTAAAGTTTGTCAGATGCGTGGTGTACCGCATGAAGACGCCAAAGTGGGCCATAGACATGAAGCGCCCGGTGTATCCAGTAGCGAAAGAACTCCGCCACCACCAACATTAGCATGATTTGAACCAGTATAGGCGCCTCGTGTGGCCAAAAGCCAGTTATCGCAACCACTTCGCTTTGGGAGACGCCCACAAGAATTGCCAAAGTCAGCGCTTTCAATGTGACCGGGACACCTATCTGAACAAAAGCAACGAAAAGCCCGTCCTGAACTACTTCCTTAAGAAGAGGGCGCCAGTCCTTGCGTGCAGGCGCAAGAGTCTCGTGCAGGATAATTCCAACCAACCCTAGAAGCGCGCTCAGATAAGATGAGAAGAGAAGTGGTGCGCCGGTGTCTCGCAGCCAGACGTACATTGTAAATCCGCTTATGATCAGGATCGGATAGGCAGCTACAGCCGCAATCTTGCGGGCCAAATGCTCCCAGAATGTGGAAGGTTCTTCGGCCGTTAGAAGCGTGCCCAATGTCAGCAGAAAAGCAGCCAATATGAAGTGAAATGCGGATGATACCGCTCCATCAAACCACGACGATGAAGACAACTCGAGAAAGCCGACAACCATTCGCAAAAACATGACTAGTGCATAAACGAACGCTGCAATCTTGAGTGCGCGGCCAAGGCGAGGTCTCCGAGTATTTGGGCTAACCGCCCAAGTAACGGTGAGCATTGTCAAAAATATCAGTATCTGGAGGCCTAATAAAACCGGATAGGGCATGGTGTCGGTATGCCATAGATCAAAGCGCGGCAATCCGTCCAAATCGCGGTTGAGTTGCAGGTACTGCGCGATGATCCGGAGAGAAAATATGAAACTGAGTGCTACCAGTATTGGCCGCAGAAGTTGTGAACAGTCGCCGTTTTGTGTCTCGTTCATCAAGGAAGCATCCCTTTGTTTTTGTTCGGGAACGGCACGTAGTTTCATGGCTCAAAGCCACGAACTATGGGCATTACTCAGTTTCCGTTGTGTTTGTGTCTCGAAGCAAGAGAGCTGATTGTCATTTCAACGAAATCTGCATTCCGCCGCCTGTCCGGCATATGCAGAGCTGCGGGTATCGTTGAAGCCGGGCAGAAGGCAGGCTGCGAAGGTGCTGAAAAGCGCGTCGCGGGTGGGCTTCATAAACTTAGTTGATGAAGCGCCGGGCAAGGGATTGTCTGCAGCGCACCCGGAAAGAGCGACTGCGGCTCCAAGCGCCGCCACGGCAAGGAAGCCTCTGAATGAGCCCCGGCGATCGGCGCAATCAAGATCAGCGGATCCATCAAGTGTATCTGAACCCGTGGTTCCGACTGGCTTTGTGGAGTAAATTACATTCATCTCGACCTCCAGGTACTTATATGAACACCGTTCAAATAAATTGTTACGCGCGCGGCGATCGCGAGTCAACAAATAAATGAACGACGTTCATTTTTGTAGCCAAGCCAACCCTATCAGGAATCGAAGAATTGAGGAGAAAGTCAGTCAAACTTCTTTACTTCAGGATATTCGCTCCGCTGCTTCACAACCAAAACGCGAATATTGAAGCTCGTGATCACTTCCTCAGAGCCAGATACCTTCTAAGAAGGGTGGCGTGTGCGTTGGCGGCGCGGTTTAGCTTGAAGGCACCTCCGTTGGAAAGGCTGCACTCGTGGTTAAACACGGCGCCATAACACCCGCCATGAAACTGAAAATGGCCGCCGGAATTCCACGGCTGAGCCCCATTAAAAATGGGGGGATTACCGAGTGATTGTTGATCTCGAACACATTTTAATCAGAAACTCTTGTGTCACCCAATACAATCTGGGCTGACTTCTTCCCTGCTCAGCGCCAACTGGCCGAGCCGCGAGGACGGCTCGGTCTCTTTTCGTGATGGAGCTAGGGCTTCGGCGAAACCACCTTTTTGGGCGCGTTAATCATGTCGATTGCTGTTCGAAATAGACGTGTTTCAGGGTCTGCAAGATCAGCGATGACATCGAAGTGGTTGCGGTTGGGCACTTCAAATTCAATGACCGAGCCTCCGGCTTGGGAAACTTTGGCGGTGAAGTCCTGACTCTGGCGTTTGAACTCGGCGGTTTCGGTTTCACCCCAGACAACGACAAGAGGTACGTCGACGGGGGCCGGTAGTTGCATCGGGCTATTTAAGCGCGCCAAGGCTTTTGTCAGGGACAGCCAATCGTTCGGCTTGCAGAAGCGCAGGGGCTCCAAATCATACAGACCGCTTGCAAGAAGCGCGCCTTTGACCGGGCTTCCTAATTCACGGGTGTCGGGCTGGAGTGCCATTGCTGCGAGATGAGCGCCCGCAGACGAGCCGCCGAGGTAGACACGAGCGGCGTCAAAGCTCAGACGTTGCGTATTTTGAGTGAGGTGCGAGACGGCGCGCCGGACTTGATCGACAATTTGGCCCAGAGACGCGGCCGGTGCCAGCGAATATTCGACAACTGCAACACCGACACCCATCGAAACGAACGATTTCGCCATAAAGGCTGAGTCGGATCTGCCCAGAGCGCGCCAATAGCCTCCGTGGATGAAGACAAACAGCGGGCTGTTGGGCGCCTTGGCGGGAAAGAAATCTATGCGCTCGTCGTCGCCAGGGCCGTAGGCAATATCGCAGATGACCGAGAGGTTGGAATAGGCGCTATTGCTGAGGCTGCGATAAGCGCGCATCTCGGCGTCGAAGTCGCTTACCGTGCCGCGGGCATCGTATTGTGTTTCGAGGTCGGCCATTGTCATGCAGCGATAGGGGTGTTCCAAACCTCAGACTCCCAAATATTTTTCAGCAAAGTTGTCTTCAGCGCGCATGGCGGCGACGTCTCCGTGCCAAGCGACCTGGCCTTTGACGAGAACGTAATTGTCATCAGCAAGGCGAGCCATATCGTCGAGGTTTTTGTCGATCACGAGGGTCGTTTGTCCTTCAGCTTTCAGTTCACTTAGGACGGACCAGATTTCCTGGCGGATAAGGGGGGCGAGGCCCTCGGTGGCTTCGTCAAGGATCAACAGTATGGGGTTGGTCATCAGAGCGCGTCCAATGGCCAGCATTTGTTGTTCGCCGCCGGACAATGAATTTCCAAGCTGGTTCACTCGATCCCTGAGGCGTGGAAAGCGCGCGAATACTTTGTCGAGATCCCATGGGCCGGGTCGGTTAGATCGGTTGGCAGCCGTCGCAACGAGGTTTTCGCGGACGCTGAGTGTTGGGAAAATCTGACGGCCTTCCGGGACAAGCGCTATCCCGGCGCGGCCGATTTGATATGGGCGCTGTTGGGTGATGGTGTCGCCGTTGAATCGAATGGTTCCCGCTTTAGCGGGTGTCAGGCCAGTAATTGTGCGGACTGTTGTTGTCTTACCCATGCCATTGCGACCCATGAGCATGACAAGATCGCCTTCCTTGAGTGTCAGGCTAATTCCGAAGAGAACTTGGGACGAGCCGTAGCTGGTTTCGACGTTTTCAAGGGTCAGCATCAGGCGGAGTCCTCCTGGTGGAGTTCATGCGTTCCAAGGTAGGCTTCTTGCACGTCGCGGTTGGCTCGGATCGCTTGGGGTGTGTCTGTTGCGATGATTTTGCCGTAGACGAGAACGGAAATCCTGTCTGCGAGCGAGAAGACAACGTCCATATCGTGTTCGACGAGCAGCATTGTCGTGGTGCCGCGAAGGCTAGTCAGAAGGGTCGTGAGATTGCGACTTTCCTCGACGCCCATACCCGCCATTGGTTCATCAAGGAGGAGAAGTTTCGGGTCGGCGGCGAGGGCCATTGCGATTTCAAGTTGGCGTTTCTGGCCGTGCGCCAAATTTTCGGCGCGGCTGTCAGCTTCGTCCGCAAGGCCTGTGCGTTCAAGAATGGCGTCAGCTTTGGCGCGTTCGGCCTGATCTGAGCCTGCTTTGGCGAAAACCTGGAAGACCTGGTTGTCCAGAGATTGCAAAACAAGACCCACGTTGTCGCGAACGGTGAATTCAGGAATGACCGAGGTAATCTGGAAACTGCGGACCAGTCCGGCATGGGGGCGTTTGTGGGCCGGAAGCGCCAGGAGGTCCTGTCCGTCAAACGTGATCGAGCCGCTATCGGGCGTAAGATAACCGGAGATTTGGCTGATGAGGGTGGTTTTGCCTGCTCCGTTGGGACCGATCAGAGCGTGAATTGTGCCCTCATTGACAGTGAGAGAGACGTTCTCGGTTGCTTGCAAAGCACCGAATGACTTGGAGAGATTCTTGATGTCCAGCATAGGGCGGCTCACCCGTTTTTCCTGAAGATGAGACCGTAGAGACCGGTTTTAGCAAAGAGGACGATGAGGATCAGAATTGGCCCGAATACAACGCGCCAATGTTCCTTGAGAAGGTCCATACCAAGTTCGTGGAAGATGATCGGCAGAAATTCTTCGAGAAGGAGAAATACGAATGCGCCCATGACGGGGCCGATGAGCGTTCCAATACCGCCAAGGATGACGACGATCATCAGGTCTCCGGATTTGGTCCAGTGGGTTAGTCCGGGGCTGACGAATTCGGTGTGGTTTGCCATCAACGCTCCTGCGAGGCCCGCGCCCGCGCCCGCGATAACGTAGATCAGGAGCTTTGCGCTGTAAGGGCGGATGCCGATAGATGTCATGCGGTCTTCATTTTGGCGAATCGCAGCAAGGACGCGGCCGAATTTTGATCGGACGAGACGGTGGCAGAAAGCGAAGAACGCGGCGAAGATTGCGAGGCAGAAATAGTAGAACGTGATGCGATCGTTGAGGTCGATGACCGGCAGGACGTTGCGGCCTTCGAACATCATCATGCCATCGTCTCCGCCGTAAGCTTCGAGGGAAACGAAGAGGAAGAACAGCATTTGGCCAAAGGATAGCGTGATCATGATGAAGTAAACGCCCTTTGTTCGTAAAGCGAGTGCCCCGATTATGAGAGCGAAAAGGGCGGAGATCACAATGGCGAGGGGCAGCACGATGAGGCCTGTGAGAGTGCCGTCGAAGCCCAAAACCGTTGTGTCTTCGAAGTTGTGGAAGGCGAGGATGCCGACGACGTATGCGCCTACGCCGAAGAAAGCGGCGTGGCCGAAGGAGACGAGGCCAGTGTAGCCAATGAGGAGGTCGAGACTGACGGCTCCGATAGCGAAGATGACGAGGCGCGTGGCAGTTGAGATGAGGTAGGACGAATTGGCTGCGGTGAGGATCCATGGCAGAACAACGAGGAGCAGCGCCCCGAGGGCGTAGAATGCTGGGAGGTGCTTTTCGCTGAGCATATCAGACGGCCTTTATGACAGGGAAAAGGCCGGTTGGTTTGAAGACCAGTACGATAATCATTAACAAGTAAACCGACATAGAGGAAAGCGCTGCGCCGACCCCGTTTGCTGTGGCAGGGTCGAGGAATTGTTCGAGGATGTCAGGGAGAAAGGCGCGACCCAACGTATCGACAAGACCAACCGTCAGCGCGCCTAAAAGAGCGCCTCGAATCGAACCAATGCCACCGATCACGATACAGACGAAGCTGAGGATCAAAAGGTTCTCGCCCATGCCGACTTCTACCGATGTGAGGGGGGCGGAGAGACCGCCCGCGAGGCCTGCGAATAGGGCTCCGACGACAAAGATTGTGGTGTTTAGGGCCTGGATGTTGACGCCAAGGGCTCGGATCATTTCGGGGTTGGTTGTTCCGGCCCGGATACGCATGCCGGTACGGGTTTTTACGATGATGAACCACAAGACCGCGGCAACCATCAGGCCGACCGCGATGATAGTGATGCGGTAAAGCGGATAGGTGAATGTCTCGGTAATCTGCACCGCGCCAGAGAGCGCTTCAGGGACGTTCAGGAACAAGGGCGTGCGGCCAAAGACGATCGAGACGGCTTCGTTAAAAAATAAAATGAGGCCAAAGGTGGCCAGCACCTGATCGAGGTGGTCGCGGTGGTAGAGCGGACGGATGATGAGAAGTTCGATGACCAACGCGAAGGCGGCGACCACTGGGAATGACAGGAGGAGTCCAAGGAAGAAAGAGCCAGTTAGGTCTGTAAGGACTGCGACGGCGTAGGCTCCGATCATAAAGAGCGAGCCGTGGGCAAGGTTGATAATGTTCATGAACCCGAAGACCAACGTAAGGCCGGCCGAGACGAGGAACAGGAACATGCCTAGTTGCAGCCCATTCAGCAGTTGCTCGAAGAAAAGCTGGCTCATTTTTTGGTCCGGGGGTGTTAAAATCGAAGGCTGGCCCGGGGAGGCCAGCCCTCTTTTGTCCTACGGCGCTTACAGCTTACATCGGGCACTCGGACGCGTAAGCGTCAGAATGGTTTTCGGCGATGATGCCAGTCGTTTTGTTACGGAATTCACCGTCGATTTCGACCACCTCACGCCCGTACCAGTTCTGGATGGGGTGGTTGTTGGTGTTGAACTTAAAAGGCCCGCGCACCGCTTCAAAGTCGGCAGCTTGCAGAGCGGCTCTGAAGCCATCCATATCAGCAGTGACCTTGCCGCCGGTGGCGCGCAGCGCGCTCGCGATCAGGCGCGCCGTGTCGTAGCCTTGGCTTGCGTAAACGGTTGGCGAACGATCGTAGGTTGCCTCGAAGCTTGCTACGAAAGCGATGTTTGCCGCATTGTCGAGGTCGTGGTTCCAATGCGAGGTATTTTGAACGCCCAGCATGGATGCGCCGACTGCGCGCAGGATGTTGATGTCGGCAGAGGGTGCGGCGAGAACAAGTGGAATTTCGTCACGCAGACCGGCTTGATCGTATTGCTTCATGAAGTTGATGCCCATCCCGCCGGGCAGGAACTGAAACACCATTTCAGGCTTGGCGGCGCGGATCTTCGCGATCTCGGCGGCGTAGTCGGTTTGACCAAGTTGGGTATAGGTTTCTTCGACGATTTCGCCTGTGAAGAAGCGTTTAAACCCGGCCAGTGCATCTTTGCCGGCCTGATAGTTCGGCGCGAGGATGTAGGCGTTGTTGTAGCCTAGGTTTGATGCTGCGATTCCTGCCGATTCGTGGAGTGTATCGTTCTGCCAGGATGCTACGAAGTAGTTTTCGTGGCAGGCTTTGCCGGCGAATTGCGATGGCCCGGAGTTTGGCGAGATGTAGAAGCGACCGGCGCGCAGCGTCAGCGGGGCAACCACAGGTGCGATGTTCGAGAAGATGACACCTGTCATGATCTCGACTTCATCGCGCTCGAGGAAGCGTTCCGCGATGGCGCGGCCATTTTCCGGCTTCAAGCCGTCGTCTTCCACGATGACTTCAACCGGCACGCCGCCGAGAGTTCCGCCTTCTTCTTCGATAGCGAGAAGGAAGCCGTCGCGCACATCTGTTCCGAGATATCCGGCGGGGCCGGAAAGTGTGGTAATCATGCCGATCTTCAGCGCGTCTTGCGCCGTACCAGCCGTTGCGAGCGCACAAAGCGCTGTGGCGGCAAGAAGAGTTTTCAGTCTCATTGTTATCTCCCTAGATATTTGCGCGCGTTTTGGCCGCGCCATTATTCTGATGAGGGTGCCGTTCCGAAAAACCTATCGTCAACGACTAAATTTCTGATTTTAAAGCTGAACCCACCCTTCTGGGGCTTCCTTGCCGGGGT
Organism: uncultured Boseongicola sp.; assembly: GCA_905479635.1. GTDB lineage: Bacteria > Pseudomonadota > Alphaproteobacteria > Rhodobacterales > Rhodobacteraceae > Boseongicola. The sequence goes on from CAJQNG010000040.1 coordinate 11,394, forward strand.
GAACGACGCCGCAGTCGGGGCAAGTTCGGGCGTCTTGGCACGCATAGAAGGCCTGATAGACCGGGGGCAAATCCCGCACGATTGACTGAAGTTGCATCTCAGCACGGTGGACCCGGGCGCCGCATTCAAAGCAGTACCATTCGATTGCATCAAGTTCGCCAATTTGGCGCTTTGGTTCGATGACAAGGCCGATGGAGCCCTCTTGTGGGCGCTGCGGTGAGTGGCGGATGTGGGGTGGCAAAAGGAAAATTTCGCCTTCCCGGATCGGGACGTCGTAGAATTCCTTGCCATCATAGAGCTTCAAAAGCATATCGCCTTTAATCTGGTAGAAGAATTCTTCCACAGGATCGTCGTGATAGTCGGTGCGCTTGTTCGGGCCACCGACGATTGTGACCATCATGTCGGCGTCTTCCCAGATCTGCTGATTGCCAACGGGTGGTTTTAGCAGGTGTTTGTGCTCTTCAATCCAGCCGTTGAAGTTGAACGCGCTAAGTTTCGACATGCCAGCCCTCCTTGATGGTGTCGCAAGAGTGCGGGGATATGAGGTTCAATTCAATAAACAATTCGCGTTTTGGTAATCGTCGCGAGATTTCTGGGTGGCGGAAGTGGCTGTTGGCGCTGCTTTTATTCCGTCATACCGTAAAGTGGGCGAGGGCATATGCGTAAGTGCTTTTGCCATTGACCACAGCAAAAGAGACGGCGTGCGTATGGAATACCCAGAACTCTTCCTTTTTATCGATGGCGCATGGCGCAAGACCGCGAACACCCTGCCAGTCTTCAATCCGGCGACCGAGGCGGTGATTGGTCAGGTACCGGTCGCCGCTAAGACGGACCTTGATGATGCACTTGATGAAGCGGAGAGGGGATTTCGGATTTGGAGCAAGGTGTCGCCGCGGGAGCGGAGCGACGTGATGCTTCGTGCCGCACGGCTCATGCGCGAGCGCATCGAAAAGATCGCATACTCGATCACGTTGGAGCATGGGAAACCCTATAAGCAAGCTCGCCTTGAAGTCATTCGGGGTGCTGAGTTTTTCGAGTGGGATGCCGGCGAGGCGCAAAGGCTGTACGGGCGGGTGATCCCCGGCGCTCAGGGAGTGTGGCACATGGTATTGCGACAGCCGGTTGGTCAGGTTGCTGCGTTTTCGCCGTGGAATTTCCCGATGAGCCAACCCGCGCGCAAGATTGCGGGGGCCCTGGCATCAGGGTGTTCGGTGATTTTGAAGGCCGCTGAGGAAACGCCTGCTGGTGCGCTGCATATCGCGCGCGCATTTCAGGATGCGGGGTTGCCGGACGGCGTGTTGAATTTGGTTTTTGGAGTTCCGGCCGATATCTCGGCCCACCTGATACCTGACAATAGAATTCGGTTGGTGGCCTTCACTGGGTCGACGGTTGTAGGACGCAAATTGACAACTATGGCGTCAGAATACATGACTCCGGTTTTGATGGAGCTTGGTGGTCACGCTCCGGTTATTGTCTGCGACGATGTGGATCCTGCTGTGGTTGCTCCGATTTGTGCGGATCGAAAGTATCGCAATACAGGGCAGGTGTGTACGTCGCCTACTCGCTTCTATGTCGATGAGGGTTTGTTTGGCAGGTTCTCGGACGCGTTCACCGCCAAGGCGAACGCCACGATTGTTGGAGATGGCCTGATTGAAGGGATCGAAATGGGCCCCGTTGCGAATGATCGGCGACTTGAGGCAATGGCGCGGCTTGTTGAGGACGCGGTTGAGCAAGGGGCTGACTTGCTTGCCGGGGGCGCGCGGATTGGGAACAAGGGGTATTTCTTTGAGCCGACTGTTCTCGCGAATGTTCCTGATACTGCGCGCATCATGGCGGAAGAGCCGTTTGGCCCGATAGCGATTCTAAATCCGGTTGGGTCATTGGACGAGGGGATTTACCAAGCAAACCGGCTTCCCTATGGCCTTGCAGCCTATGGGTTTACACATTCAGCGGCCAACGCAGATCGTATGGCCGAGGGTGTTGAAGCTGGAAATCTGTCTATCAATACGCTCGAAGCTTCGTTGCCGGAAACGCCCTTTGGGGGTGTGAAGTGGAGCGGGTACGGACGAGAGGGGGGCGAGGAAGGCTTGCACCACTACACGGTCGTAAAGAACGTGTCTCACAAGATGTCCATCGACTAATACGAGTCAGCTTTAGAACCTGATCGGTTTGCGATCCTCAAGAATTTTTGCGACCACGCTCATGGCTGCAAGGGCTGAGCTTCTCGGATTGTCCGGCAGGCTGTTGCCGGAGATTGCGAAGGTCAGGGCGCCGAAATCCCCTGTCGCGTTGACCTCATGGATGTTTGAGGTCGCAAAGGGGTCAGCGATCAATTCGACAGCTGTATTGTCAAAACCCAGTGACGATAGTGCGACGGCGGCGGCAACGTTTGCGTTCTTGGGGTATGCGAGCGAGGCCTCTCGGGCGGAACCTGAAAAATGAGTTGCGGCTTCGGACAGGTTGGCGAGATCAAGCTTGTCTTCTGCAGGAGATCCCATCCAGCCTTTCGGTGGTTTGCGTCCTGTGTAGGTGACCTTATCGAGTGTTCCGGCACGGCCTGCCCGCAAAGCGTCAAGCGCGCCGATTGCGCCGCTTGCCAGATGCAGCACAGACCCGCCTTCCTGCGCAGCGTCGCCGAGTTCCGCTTCAAGTTTGGCATCGGCAAGAGCCCCAATGGAGACGGTCACGACATCGATGCCCGCGCGCAGGGCCTCAACGCCGTGAGTGCGAAGGGCTTCGTGGCCGGCGCAGTCGATCAAAAGTTCAATGCCGCGCGGTAGGTCAGCAACGGTGGAGACATGAGGCGTTGGGCCATCGCTTTTCTTGCCGGGCCGCACAACAATCGCGGCGATCGGGAGCCCTGCTGAGTTGAGTTGGGCGCGGACGTATGACGCAATGGCGCCGGTGCCGATAAGTGCGATGGACATGGGTATCCTGACGTTGTCTTTTGCAGACAAGTGTATGGGGCGGGGTCGTTGCGCGCTATCCATTTCGCCAGAGCGGATCGGTCGAAGGAGGAGGGAAAACAGCCATGAAGTATTCCAAGGCACAGGCAAAGGAATATGCACGCGACCAAATGCGAGGCATTTGGGCCGCGGCTTTGAACCCGTTTGACGGTGATGGCGCCCTCAACGAAGAGGGATTACGGGCGAATATCCGGCACTGGGTGGATGATCTGGATATCCAGGGCCTGTTTATTGCGGGCAAACAGGGCGAGTTTTTCTCGATGTCCATGGACGAGCGCAAGCGCAATATGACCATTGCCGTGGAAGAGTGCAGCGACCGCGCCGGTACGATCATGTCGATCTCGGACCAGAATGTGAGCAACGTGCTTGAATTGGGGCTTCATGCCCAAGCCTGCGACGCCGATTTTGTGGTGGTTCATGCGCCGGTCCTGAGCTTTTGTCATGATCGTGATGAAGTTCTATTCAACTACTACAAATATCTCTGCGATCGGCTCGATATCGGGATTGCGATGTGGAGTCATCCCGACAGCGGGTACTTGATGGAGCCGGAGCAATGCGCTCGGATTGCGGAATTACCGAACATCGTTGCGATCAAATATTCAGTGCCGCGTGAGATGTATGTGCGGTTGAGCCATATGGTCGGAGACTTGATACAGGTTTCCACGTCGCTTGAAGATGATTGGCTGGACAATATCGAGGAGTTGGGCTGGCAGCTCTATCTCTGTTCGTCGCCGCCCTATCAGCTACAGACAAAAAACGACAAACGGATGCACGAATATACCGAGCTAGCTTTCTCGGGGCGGTTCGACAAGGCGCGGATGGTGCGCGACAGCCTGGAGCCTGTGCGGCAGGCCATCCGTTCAACAAGGCCGGGGGGTAAGCCGACAGCGCACGGCAAGTATTGGCAAGAGCTGCTGGGACAGGCAGGCGGCTTTGTGCGTCATCCGATGTTGGAGTTGAGCGAAGAGGAAAAGAACCGCACGCGCACGGCCTTCGAGGGGTGTGGTTTGAAGCTTTGAGGGCGGTGATGTTTCGCCCTCACGCTTGATTCAGTGATTGTCGCGCGGCGTGCCTTTTGTCCTGGCAATATCGCGGTATTCCGTGGCGCCTCGCAGGACCATGCCTTCGCTGAGAGGGCCGACGCGTTCGCGGAAGATCTCTTGCCAAGGTGACTGGCTTTCCGGGGTGAAAGGATGATCTGGAAGTGCGGCGCGACGCGCCTCAAGCTCGGCTTCATCGACCAGCATATCCGCAGAACAGGCGGTTAGATCAATGCGCACGCGATCATCTGTCTGAACAAGGGCAAGACCCCCACCAGCTGCGGCTTCGGGCGAAGCATTTAGGATCGAGGGTGAACCGGATGTGCCGGATTGGCGTCCATCGCCGATGCAAGGCAGCGCCGTCACGCCCCGCCTCAGAAGATAGGAGGGCGCGCGCATGTTCACGACTTCTGCAGCGCCCGGGTAGCCAATCGGTCCTACGCCACGCATGATGAGAACACAGTATTCGTCGATGCCGAGTGACTCGTCATCGATCCGCCTGTGGTAATCTTCTGGGCCGTCGAAAACGATAGCACGGCCCTCAAACGCGTTGGGCTGATCGGGGTTCGACAGGTAGCGGTCCCGGAACTCCTTGGAGATCACGCTCGTCTTCATGATGGCGCTGTCAAAAAGATTACCCTTGAGATTGATGAAGCCCGCGTCATTCAGCATTGGTGCAGAGGCAGACTTAATGACATCTATATTGTCGCTTCTGACGCCCCCACAGTTTTCTCGCATGGTCTTGCCGTTTACCGTCACAGCGTCAGGATGTGGCAGAAGCCCGGCTTCCAGCAATTCACCGATGACAGCCGGAACTCCACCTGCCCGGTGGTAGTCCTCGCCCAGATACTCGCCAGCCGGCTGCAGATTTACGAGCAGTGGCACCTTGTGCCCAAGCGCCTGCCAGTCGTCATTGTCGAGCGGCACGCCAAGGTGTCGCGCAATGGCATTGAGGTGGATAGGGGCGTTGGTCGACCCGCCGATTGCTGAATTGACAACCACTGCATTTTCGAAGGCTTCACGTGTCATAACGTCGGAGGGCCGGCGGTCTGAATTGACCATCTCGATAATTCGCTGCCCGGTTTGATAGCTGATTTGACCACGTTCACGGTATGGGGCAGGGATCGCCGCGGAGCCGGGAAGTTGCATGCCCAGCGCTTCAGCGAGGGAGTTCATCGTGCTCGCGGTACCCATGGTGTTGCAGTAGCCAACGGACGGGGTGGAAGACGCGACCAGGTCCATAAAGCCATCGTCGTCAATCTCGCCAGCGGCCTGCATTTCGCGAGCTTTCCAGACGATCGTTCCCGAGCCAGTCCGCTTTCCCTGGAACCACCCGTTCAACATCGGACCGACAGAGAGTGCAATGGCAGGGATGTTGACGGTTGCGGCCGCCATGAGAAGCGCAGGCGTAGTTTTGTCACAGCCGATGTTTAGGACGACGCCGTCGATCGGGTAACCATAGAGTGTTTCGACAAGGGACAGATAAGCAAGGTTACGGTCAAGTGACGCGGTCGGGCGTTTTCCGGTCTCTTGTATCGGGTGAACTGGGATTTCGATGACTGTGCCACCCGCAGCGATGACGCCGTCCCGCACACGTTTGGAAAGCTCGATATGATGGCGGTTACAGGGGCTTAGATCACTACCCGTCTGTGCGATACCGATGATCGGCTTGCCGGACTGAAGTTCTTCTCGGGTAAGGCCATAGTTCAGGTAGCGTTCAAGGTAGAGCGCGGTCATCTCCTGATTGTCAGGATTGTTGAACCATTCTTGCGAGCGCAGCTTGGGTTTGGTCACGGCACCTATCCTTTGATAAATTGTTCTTATTGGCGTAATCCAAAGATGAATAGGTTTCCAGAGGGTCAGCAAAAATGTGTCATGTTGGCTTGGACAGCTTTCGGGCGATTGACCGCTTGCTCAAGGCTTTGGGATAGATCGATTTCGGGGGCGTACGTGGGGTGGATTATGTCCGCAGTGTCCAATGCGCCGATGATTGTTAGGGAAAAAAGGGTTATCGCTGCAGGCCACCATGAGTGTGCCTGGAAGGATGCCCATGCCGATGCTGTAGGGGCATGGGCATCCTTCTTTCCGTTGATACGGCTCCTTGGCGCCACAAAGGAGAAGCAAAGGGTTATCAGTGGCCGAAGAGATTTTTTTACCAGCTAAGTTCTTCCCCTGAACGGCGACCTAAGTCTTTGGGGTGGTATCGGCGCGGATGGGTCTCCGCTTGCAAATGGCGCATATGTTTCCGAGTTAGAAAGCGTGAATAACGGTGAGGTCACGAGTCCGAAATCTTTCGACCACTGCGCAATGATCCGCGAAGCCCGGCTTGGCGCTAGCGGTGTTGAAGTTGTTCTATCCGAGGGCGCCACGATCCCATCTTCGGAAGTGCTGGCTTTTAGAGTGCCCGAATTGTTAGGCTATAGCGCGAGACCAACCAGTACTCCGACCGCAAGCAAACCGCTTCCTGCAAGAACCAAAGCTCCCTTCTTCAGCCATGAGTTAGGCTTGATCGTCTTGGGAGTCGCTTGCTGTTGGATAAGAGCTGCCTCAACAATCTGTGGCAACCTAGGACCAAACCTTCCGACGACGCGCAGGGTGCGTCCCAGATCCCGGATGAGTGCTTTGGGGCCGATGCTCTCGGCGATATAGCTTTCTACGATGGGCTGCGAGACGGTCCAAATGTTAATATTGGGGCTGAGCGAGCGTGACACGCCTTCGACCACGACCATCGTGCGCTGCAGCAAAATCAGCTCGGTTCGCGTTTCCATGCCAAACCGTTCTGTAACCTCAAACAAGTAGCTTAACAGGCGCCCCATGGATATCCGGCTTGCATCCATTCCGAATATTGGCTCGCCCACGGCGCGCAGAGCGCGCGCAAACTCATCGACGTCCCTATCCGCGGGAACATAGCCCGCCTCGAAATGGACTTCGGCGACCCGCCGATAGTCCTTTCGTATGAACCCAAACAAGATCTCGGCGTAGACACGGCGTGTATACTCGTCGATGCGCCCCATGATCCCGAAATCCAAGGCAACAAGCGTCCCGTCCTCGGCAACTTTTAGATTGCCCTGATGCATGTCGGCATGAAAATAGCCATCTCGCAGCGCATGGCGCAGGAACATAGTCAAGATGCGCTCACCTAGGGCGCTCGTGTCGTGTCCGGCTGCCTCAATCGCTTTAACGTCCCCGGACGAAAAACCACCGACCCACGCCAGCGTCATGACACGACGCGATGATAAAGACCACTTTACCTCAGGAACCGCGAAACCTTCGTCGCCAGCCGTATTTGCTGCGAATTCCGCAGCAGAGGCGGTTTCGAGACGAAGATCCAACTCACCCATTACCACGCCCTCGAAATGGGTAATGACTTCCGTGGGTCGAAGTCGGCGCGTTGAAGGAGCCAGCGTTTCGATCATGCGGGCCGCGAGAAAAAACGCATCGATATCGCGACGGAACGCTCTTTCAATCTTTGGTCGTAGAACTTTGACTGCGACCTCCTCGCCGGTTCCCAAAAGCTTTGCTTTGTGGACCTGCGCAATCGAAGCAGCGGCAACGGGTTCGGAAAACTCGCTAAAGAGCTCTTCTACTGGAAGGCCTAGCTCCTTTGCGACGGTTGCCTTGGCAATATCTGTTGGGAATGGTGGGAGCTTGTCTTGTAGCACCCTTAGTTGAAGCGCCAATTCGTCGCCGACGACGTCCGGGCGAGTCGAAAGGAGTTGGCCAAATTTGATATAGGCAGGGCCAAGTGCGGTTAGCGCACGCGTTGCGGGCGGCTGCTCGGGGTCACCTTTGTAGCCAAGCCATTTGAACGGCCAACCCAGAACACGTGCGGCAATTCGCAGGGAAGCCGGCGCGTTGAATGCTTCAAGAACCACCCCCATTGCGCCGGTTCTCTCGAGAGTCGCGCCGGTACGGATAAGCCGCAGGATATTGTGGGGACCGCGCACCTAGATTTTCCATCCCGAATGGAGTGCGGCAATTCCCATAGAAAGGTTCCTAAATTTAACCTGACCAAAGCCAGCCGCCTCAATCATATCTGCAAATTTAGCCTGGTCCGGGAACTTTCGAATCGATTCTACGAGGTACTGATAGCTGTCTCGATCTCTGGCGATCAGTTGGCCCATCCGCGGGATCACGTTGAACGAGTACAGATCATACAACCTTTGCAGGCCGTCTACGGGGAGTTGCGAAAACTCGAGGACCATCAGCCTGCCGCCTGGACGCAACACGCGATAGGCTTCGCTGAGCGCGTCCGGAATACGCGTCACATTCCGAATTCCGAAAGAGATTGTGTAAACGTCAAAAGAATTGTCCGCGAAGGGAAGGGCCATCGCGTCGCCAGTCACCCAGTTTAGCTGCGCTGACATCTCAGAGGCCTCAGCGCGCTTGCGACCCTCTGTTAACATCGATTCTGTTAAATCGAGAACGACGGCTTGCGAGCCCTTCGCGCGTTTCAGAAACCGGAACGAAATATCCCCTGTTCCTCCTGCCACATCCAAAAGGCGCTGGCCCGACCGTGGGGCGAGCCAGTCCATCATCGCTTCCTTCCAGAGACGATGAACACCTACCGACATGACATCGTTCATCACATCGTATTTAGACGCCACATTTGTGAAGACATCATGCACCAGCCCGGCCTTCTCGTCCTCGCGAACGTCTCGGGCGCCGAAGTGGGTTCTCTTTTCAGTTTCGTTTTCTGTCATGGCTATGCGCCCAAGGTTTTCCACACTTCCGATATAGCCTGCCCGCGAAAGACACAAACGTGTTGAATGGACGCGGAGGGAGGGTGAGGCTGCCCTCACTGAATTCTCCATATTCTTTCTGTGCAAACTGGAATGTAAACGCTTTGCATTGATCCCCTTATCCAACCCAACAGTAAGCCTCCGAAGAAAGGCGATGTCCTGATGAAACAGCTGCTTTTTGGACAATGCTGGGTCTTCTGGGGTCCGGAGCCGTCTACGGCGTTGCGATTAACCGTGTAGTCGCGGCGCCGCTCTTGCGACAAATCGGTATTGATCCTGACGGATTCTGGACGCGAAGTGTATTGACGGTCATTGCTATTCCTCTTGCCGGACTGCCGGTTGCGGGTCTGATGCGATCTATCGCCAGCCTGGGTTTCGATCGGGCGGGTTGTGATGTTCACGGGTCTTCCGCCTTGCAGCCTCGTTAGGGCGCGCGATATTTCTTCACACTTGCGTCACTTGCGTCACTTGCATTGACCGACCTGATCATTTTCGTCGGCGCAGACCCGCAAGAGCGCCTGATATTTCGCGGTTTCATGACGGTTTTCGGAGCAGCCGTTCTCTTCGCAGGCCTTTGGATTTTTGAGGCGCGCGTTCGCTACGATAATTCGACCCTTTTTGCGACCGACTATTCAGGCCGTGAGCCGCGACACGAAGGAGCGAATTTGGAGGACATTCAGATCAACGCTGACGCAGGGGACTACCATCTTCTGTTTCGCAGGAGGCGAAAAGCGCGTATCTCGTTCTTCTATTCTGGAGCGAACGACATGATGACACTGGTCTGGCAGAAATTAGAGACAAATGCCCGAGCTTCCTGAGGTAGAAACAGTCCGAAAAGGACTTTTGCCGGTGATGGAAGGGTTGGTGATCCGGCATGCGGACGTGCGTCGACCGGATTTGCGATGGCCGCTACCGGAACGCATGTCAGAACGGCTGTCCGGACAGCGCGTCCTCAGGTTGCGTCGACGGTCCAAATACATCCTTGTTGATCTTTCAAGCGAAGAAACGCTGATCATACATCTTGGAATGTCGGGACGTATACTTATTTCCGAAAAACCTCTTGGCGTATTTCATCACACGCTTCCTGCACCTGAAAAGCACGATCACGTTGTTTTCGAGATGGAGACCGGCGCACGTATCGCGTTTAACGATGCTCGTCGCTTTGGCGCCATGGATCTGGCACCGACAGAGCTTGTCGAGGCGCATTGGTTGCTGAAAGATCTTGGACCAGAGCCCTTGGGGAATGTCTTCAACGAAGATTATCTTGAGGCACGGCTTCGCGGTCGGAATATGCCAATGAAAACAGCGCTGTTAGATCAGAAGATTGTCGCTGGCCTTGGCAATATTTATGTGTGCGAGGCGCTGAACCGTGCCGGCATATCGCCCCGGCGAAAGGCTGGAAACCTGTCGCGCCCTCAGATAGCTCGGCTGGTTCCAATCATCCGGGACGTTTTGAACGAGGCGATTGCAGCGGGTGGATCGTCTCTTCGGGACTATCGGCAGACAGATGGTGAACTTGGGTACTTCCAGCACGCTTTCCGCGCTTATGACCGCGAGGATCAGCCTTGCAGAACGCCCGAGTGCGACGGCACTATTGTGCGGATCGTTCAATCCGGGCGGTCGACGTACTTCTGTCCCGGGTGTCAAAGATAACTTGATCGCAAAAATTTGAGTGCTAAGCCTTTTTGTCTAAAGTAACCGCCAAAGCGGGGTTTCATGGCTTACAATACAATCGTCGTAGACGTTGAAGACCAAATTGCAACCATTCGGCTAGATCGGCCGGATGCGCTGAACGCGCTGAACGCGGAGCTGCTTTCTGAACTTGCGCAGGCCGTCACCGAGATGGATGCCAACGTTAAAATCAGATGTATGATCCTGACTGGTTCTGAAAAGGCGTTTGCCGCTGGAGCGGATATCAACGAAATGGCAGACCTCAACTTCGTTGATGTCTTTGCCACCGACTTTCTCGCAAATGACGCCGAGGCGATTATGCGGTGTCGCAAGCCAATTATCGCGGCGGTCTCAGGGTATGCGCTGGGCGGTGGATGTGAATTGGCCATGATGTGCGACTTCATACTTGCGTCGGACACTGCCAAGTTTGGTCAGCCAGAGATAAATCTTGGTGTGGTTGCAGGGCTGGGTGGTTCGCAGCGCCTGACGCGTTTCGTTGGCAAGTCAAAGGCCATGGAAATGCATCTGACCGGTCGCTTTATGGACGCCGACGAAGCCGAGCGCTCGGGTTTGGTAAGTCGTGTCGTTCCGGTCAAGAAATTGATGGAAGAAGCTCAGTCTGCGGCGCACAAAATTGCTGAAAAGTCGGCGATCGCGACTATGGTCGTGAAAGAGGCCGTCAACCGAAGCTACGAAACGACCCTGCGCGAAGGCCTCCTTTTTGAGCGCCGCGTTTTCCATTCTTTGTTTGCGACCGAAGACCAGTCAGAAGGCATGACCGCCTTCAAAGAGAAGCGGGAAGCGCAGTTTCGCGACAAGTAAGCCTTTTTCGTGTTTAGGGGACTTCCATTTGCGGGTCGAATCCCCTAAACGGCCCCGTACATGCGCGTGAGGCCCGCTTCGGCCAGATGAATCCGGTTGGTAAAACCCGGAGTTGGGCTCTTGCGCAAGAAATTTGATCTAGGCCCGACGAAAGGGAAACCACCATGGCGAATTCGCCCCAGTCCAAAAAACGCGCACGCCAGAATGAGCGCCGTTTTGCCGTAAATAAAGCACGCCGTTCTCGTATCCGTACGCACCTTCGCAAAGTAGAGGAAGCAATTGCTTCAGGCGATAAGGATGCGGCAACTGCTGCGCTCCGCACTGCCGAGCCTGAATTGATGCGCGGCGTCACAAAAGGCGTTTACCACAAAAATACAGCTGCCCGGAAAATGTCACGGCTGTCTTCCAGGGTCAAATCGCTTAGCTGAACTCAGCCTAGAAGATTTTTTAAGCGCGCCCATTTTGGGCGCGTTTTTTTGTTAACTGATTGACCTGATAAGACTCTCCCTGGAACATTTCTTCCACCCGCTTGAGATTCGCAACGGCAATAAATGAGTCAAGCGTAAAGGTCTGTTGCGCGCGGCGGGAACACCGTCCTAATTTGATCGAGCGATTCACATCGTCCTTGGGGGGACATGGTCAATGAGCGGGGCATCTGGTGTACTCGTCGGAGAGGTAAATCCCGACGTAGTTTGGCAGATATTGGAAGGCGATCCTTCTGCTATGCTGATTGACGTCAGGACGCGCGCCGAATGGGGTTTTGTCGGCGTACCTGATCTTGTGGAAGTTGGCCACACGACGACGTTCGTCGAATGGGCCGTCTTTCCTGACATGTCTGCAAACCCGCAGTTCGTGGCTGAGGTGATGGAAGCAATCGGGGATAATATCCCGAGCATGCTTCTGTTCATTTGTCGGTCCGGCGTGCGTTCCCTTCGGGCTGCAACAGCAATCGCCGACCACTTCGCAACTGTCGGAGTGTCGGCCGAGTGTCTGAATGTAGCCGAAGGTTTCGAGGGCGATCTGGATCCAAAGGGACACCGGGGCGGCCATAATGGATGGAAGGCCCGGGGGCTGGCTTGGCGCCAGTCCTAAATGAAACGAGAGCACGACGGGTCGTAGGCGCATGATAGAAGAGACTTGGGGTAACATCCGCGGCGAGCTTTTGAAGTCCGTTGGTAGGAACAACTACGCAAATTGGATCGAGCCCCTTGAATTTTCCGCGCTGACGGATGGCGTCGCGACGTTCCTGGTGCCAACGCAATTCATGGGAAATTGGGTTTCGCGCAACTTTGGCGAGCAAATTTTGCAGGAGCTGTCGAATGCCGGGCAAAGCGTGTCGCGGGTAGAGTTTTCTGTCCCAAGGCAAGCGTTGGCGCCGCGCCGCCAACCCGCCGTGAGGCCGAAGCCGACAGTCATCAACGATGGGGAAGATCTGCCGGGAGCGCCGCTTGATGGACGCTTTACGTTCGATACCTTTGTCGTCGGGAAGCCAAATGAATTGGCTCATGCGGCGGCGCGCCGTGTGGCCGAAGGCGGTCCGGTCACGTTTAATCCACTGTTTCTCTATGGCGGCGTAGGGCTTGGTAAGACGCACCTGATGCATGCTATTGCCTGCGAGCTTCAGCGTCGCGAGCAGGGCTTGCGGATTGTGTATTTGTCGGCCGAGCAGTTCATGTACCGTTTTGTGCAGGCCTTGCGCGACAAAGATATGATCACGTTTAAGCAGCTATTCCGGTCGGTCGATGTGCTGATGATTGACGACGTGCAGTTCATTGCTGGCAAGGATGCGACGCAGGAAGAGTTCTTTCATACGTTTAACGCGCTTGTCGATCAGGGAAAGCAAATCGTTATCTCGTCAGACCGTGCTCCGACAGAGATTACCGGGGTCGAGGACCGTATTCTGAGCCGGCTTCAATCCGGACTGGTCGTCGATCTACACCCGACAAACTACGAGCTTCGGCTTGGAATTCTTCAGCAGAAAGTTGAACATTACTCTGAGCAATTCCCGAACCTGGAGATTGCGAACGGTGTGCTTGAGTTCCTTGCCCATCGTATCTCGTCGAATGTTCGGGTTTTGGAAGGCGCCATGATGCGGTTATTTGCATTTGGCGCGCTTGTCGGGCGTGAGATTACACTCGAGCTGGCTCAGGATTGTTTGTCTGATATCCTGCGGCACTCGGATCGAAAGATCACGGTGGAAGAAATTCAGCGCAAAGTGAGCGACCACTATAATATCCGGCTTAGCGATCTTATCGGACCAAAGCGCGTGCGAACCTTTGCGCGCCCGCGTCAGGTTGCGATGTATCTTGCGAAAACGATGACAAGTCGTTCGCTTCCTGAGATCGGGCGCCGTTTTGGCGGGCGCGACCATACGACTATTATGCATGGCGTGCGCAAGATCGAAGAGTTGAAGCAACAAGACAGCCAGATAGCAGACGATCTTGAACTTTTGCGCCGGTCTCTCGAGGGGTGACAGGCGGGGGACGCTGTCTCCCGCGCGCTGCTGAGTATTCCAGTTAAAAAGAAAGCCACCGAGGCACTTGACGCTTTGGCGTCAAGGCAGGAAAGTCCCTCAAATTCCATTGCATGCAGCGGAAAACCGGATAAGTTGTTCGTCCGGCATCTTAGGGAGCGTGGACATGAAATTTTCTATCGAACGTAGCGCTTTGCTGAAGGCCGTTGGTCAGGCGCAATCGGTGGTCGAGCGCCGCAATACCATCCCAATCCTTGCGAACGTTTTGATTGAGGCCGAGGGTGATCAAGTCAGGTTTCGCGCGACCGATCTCGATATCGAGGTCGTTGACGAAGCGGCTGCGAAGATTGAACGTGCCGGCGCCACGACAGTAAGTGCTGTGACACTTCACGAGATCGTTCGAAAACTTCCTGACGGGTCTTTGGTGACTCTCACGGACGACGGAGCGTCTGGACGCCTGACAGTTGAGGCAGGACGGTCGAATTTTTCGCTTGCGACGCTGCCGCGCGAGGACTTCCCGGTCATGGCTTCGTCAGAGTACGAAGCAAACTTCGTTTGTCCCGCCCCGGTTTTGCGGCGGTTGTTCGATAAGTCTAAATTTGCGATTTCGACCGAGGAAACGCGATACTATCTGAACGGTGTCTATATGCATATTGCGGATGCAAATGGCGGGCAGGTTCTGCGTTGTGTAGCAACCGATGGCCATCGACTGGCGCGGATCGATGCGGATATGCCGGCGGGCGCCGAGGGCCTGCCGGGCGTCATCGTGCCACGCAAAACGGTTGGTGAGTTGCGCAAGTTGCTGGATGACGACGAAGCTGAGATCGCTGTATCCGTTAGTGAAACGAAGATCCGCTTCGCGGCGCCAGGAATCACGCTGACGTCTAAGGTTATCGATGGAACATTCCCCGACTATACGCGCGTCATTCCTACCGGAAACACGCGTCGTCTGGAAGTAGACGCAGCTGAGTTCGCGAAGGCCGTTGACCGGGTCGCGACAGTTTCATCCGAACGCTCGCGGGCGGTGAAACTCTCGCTGGATGAAGATCGGCTGGTTTTATCTGTAAATGCTCCTGATAGTGGAGCCGCAGAAGAAGAGCTGGCGGTGGCTTATGGCGACGAAGCTCTCGAGATTGGATTTAATGCGAAGTACTTGCTTGAGATTGCAAGTCAGGTTGATCGAGAAAATGCGGTATTCTTGTTCAATTCTGCGGGTGACCCCACATTAATGCGTGAAGGCAACGACGAATCTGCAGTTTATGTTGTGATGCCAATGCGTGTCTAAGCACCGCTCGGTACCATCCTCGCAACGAGCGGAAGTGGTATTGCAAAAAGGAAGGGCAGGGTGATGCCCGGTTGTTTTGTCACATCATTGACGATTTCTCATTTTCGGTCTCACAAGGTGACGCGGCTTTCGTTGGATAGCCGTCCTGTTGTCTTTCATGGAGCGAATGGCGCCGGAAAGACCAACGTTCTGGAGGCGGTATCGCTTTTGTCCCCGGGGCGCGGGTTGAGGCGCGCGGGCGTTGAGGAATTGATCCGAAGACCCGAAGCGCTGGGCTGGAAGATAAGCGCCGAGGTCGAAGCGGATGGCCGTTTGCATGAACTTGAGACTGGCGCTGAACCGGGGCAGTCTCGAAGCGTTCGGGTTGACGGCAAAGCGCATCCGCAGCTGGCCTTGGGCCGTGTAGCGCGCGTTATTTGGCTGGTGCCTGCTATGGATCGCCTGTGGCTTGAAGGTGCGGAAGGTCGGAGGCGCTTTCTGGACCGGATGACTATGAGTTTCTTGCCGGACCACGCCGAGACTGTATTGGCTTATGACAAGGCAATGCGAGAACGGAACCGATTGTTGAAGGACATGGTCCGCGATGCGCATTGGTATCAGGTTCTGGAGCGCCAAATGGGCGAGGCCGGTGCGACGATTATGTCGAACCGGCGCGCGACTTTGGAGCGATTGGCGCAAGCACGGGATGGCGCAGAAACCGCATTTCCGGCAGCGGAGCTTTCGCTGACGCACCCGAACGAAGATTTGCCTGTAACCCCAGGCGAGCTTACGGATGCGCTGCAGACTGGGCGCGTGGCCGATTTGCGGGCCGGGCGCACCCTTGTCGGGCCGCACCGGATAGATATGCACGCGGTCTTTGCTCAGAAAGCAATTGCAGCAGAACAGTGTTCAACCGGCGAGCAAAAGGCTCTGCTGATATCACTGGTGCTCGCCAACGCACGGGCCTTGGCTGAAGACACAGGTGCGCCGCCTTTGATCCTGTTGGACGAAGTTGCAGCGCATCTGGACGCCAGACGGCGTCAGGCCCTCTATGATGAGATTTGTGCGCTCAGAGCGCAGGCCTGGATGACCGGCACCGGGCCGGAGTTGTTTGACGGACTTGGCGCGCGCGCACAGATATTCGAGGTCGTTGACGCCAACGATGCGTCACAGGTCCGACCATGACGATCTCACTTTCGGATGCGGCCCTCTATGCTGGGGCATTGTTCATCCTGTTTTTGACGCCGGGGCCCGTCTGGGTGGCCCTTATGGCCCGTGCTATGTCAGGTGGCTTTCGGTCGGCGTGGCCACTTGCGATGGGCGTTGTCGTGGGGGATGTCATTTGGCCGTTGGTAGCGATCCTGGGCGTGACTTGGATTGTCTCGGTATTCGACGGGTTCATGGTGGTTCTAAAGTGGGTTGCCTGTTTCACTTTCTTGACCATGGGCTACCTCCTTATTCAAAGTGCCGGAAAAGCCATCGCCAAAGACAGCCGATTGACCCAGCCGGGAATGTGGGCGGGGTTTGTTGCCGGGCTCGCCGTGATCCTTGGCAATCCAAAGGCAGTCCTTTTCTACATGGGCGTTTTGCCAGGCTTCTTTGATCTTACGCAACTGACTGGCGCGGACATTGCGGTGATCTGTGCGTTATCCTTTGCTGTGCCGTTGGCGGGAAACCTAATTCTTGCTGGATTTGTCGACCGAGCGCGTCGGTTGCTGACGTCTCCAAAGGCGCTGAAACGGATGAATATCGTATCGGGCGCGTTGCTTATTACGGTGGGAATTATCATTCCGTTCACCTGAGGTTTTGCCAGATAGTCGCGCTTGGGCTCTGGACGCGTCATACCCACTAAATATTGTGGTCTGGGCGTGACAGTTGCCCATAAAACGCCTATAAAATGTATGAAAACAACAAGGAAATTCCGAATGGCGGAGACGTCCGACGCGCAAGCTGAATATGGCGCCGATTCGATTAAAGTTCTCAGAGGCTTAGAGGCGGTTCGAAAGCGTCCCGGCATGTATATCGGGGACACAGATGATGGCTCGGGCCTGCACCATATGGTGTATGAAGTCGTTGATAACGGGATTGATGAGGTTTTGGCGGGTCATGCCGATGCCGTGACCGTGACAATCCACGCCGATGACAGCGTATCGGTCAGCGACAACGGCCGTGGAATCCCTGTTGACGTGCACGCGGAAGAGGGCGTTTCGGCTGCCGAAGTCATTATGACCCAGCTCCATGCCGGCGGTAAATTCGACCAGAATTCTTATAAGGTTTCGGGCGGTTTGCACGGTGTTGGTGTTTCCGTGGTGAACGCTCTGTCCGAATGGCTGGAGTTGCGGATCTGGCGGAACGATAAAGAGCACTACGCCCGGTTTGAAGGTGGCGACACGGTCGAGCACTTGCGGGTGGTCGGTGATGCCAATGGACGTAAAGGCACGGAAGTACGGTTTCTTGCAGCGACGACGACATTCTCCAATCTCGAATACCAGTTCAAGACCTTGGAGAATCGCCTTCGAGAGTTGGCTTTTCTGAATTCCGGCGTGCGGATTGTTCTGCGGGATGAGCGCCCAGCAGAGATGCTTGAGACCGAGTTTTTCTATGACGGCGGTGTGCGTGAATTTGTGCGATATCTTGATCGTAACAAATCCGCCATGATCGAGGATCCTATCTTCATCGAAGGCGAGAAAGACGGGATCACCGTTGAGGTCGCCATGTGGTGGAACGATAGTTACCACGAGACCGTTTTGCCGTTCACGAACAACATCCCGCAGCGTGATGGCGGATCGCATCTGGCTGGTTTCCGCGGCGCGCTGACTCGGACGATGAACCTTTATGCTGGATCGAGCGGTATCGCGCGCAAGGAGAAGGTAAGCTTCACCGGCGATGATGCGCGCGAGGGGCTGACCTGCGTGCTTTCTGTAAAAGTGCCGGATCCCAAGTTCTCGTCACAGACAAAAGACAAACTCGTGTCTTCAGAGGTCCGCCCTGCGGTTGAAGGCATGATGAACGAAAAGTTGTCCGAGTGGTTTGAAGAAAACCCAGGACCTGCGAAGTTGATTATCGGTAAGATTGTCGATGCGGCATTGGCGCGGGAAGCGGCTCGCAGAGCGCGCGAGATGACACGCAAGAAGTCTGCCCTTGATGTCGCGTCGCTGCCGGGAAAACTTGCCGACTGTCAGGAAAAGCGACCAGAGTTTCGCGAATTGTTCCTCGTCGAGGGTGACAGCGCAGGTGGGTCGGCTAAGCAAGGCCGGTCGCGTGCAAATCAGGCTGTTTTGCCGCTGCGAGGTAAGATTTTGAACGTTGAGCGGGCGCGGTTTGACCGGATGCTGGGAAGTCAGGAGATCGGCACGCTGATCACGGCGCTTGGCACCGGGATCGGCCGCGATGAGTTTGATGTCTCGAAACTGCGGTACCACAAGATCATCATCATGACGGATGCAGACGTAGATGGTGCGCATATCCGGACGCTTCTTCTGACGTTCTTCTTCCGACAGATGCCCGAGGTTATTGAAGGCGGTTACCTGTATATTGCGCAGCCGCCACTCTACAAAGTTGCGCGGGGCAAGTCCGAGGTTTATCTGAAGGACCAGCCGTCGCTGGACGACTATCTGATCCAGATGGGTGTCGAGGGCGCTATGCTTCGCCTCGGAACCGGCGAAGAGATCATCGGGCAGGACCTCGCGCGCGTCGTCGAGGATGCGCGGCAAGTGCGCCGTGTTTTGCAAGCCTTCCCAACGCATTATCCACAGAGTATTCTTGAGCAGGCCGCGATTGCCGGGGCCTTCGTGCCGGGGCAGGTCGATGCCGATTTGCAAGGTACGGCGGAAGCCGTTGCGGCACGTCTTGACCAAGTTGCTGTGGAATATGAGCGAGGTTGGCAAGGGCGGATAACACAGGATCACGGAATTCGGCTTGCCCGAGTTTTGCGGGGCGTTGAAGAAATTCGGACGTTGGATGGCCCGGTTCTGCGATCCGGTGAGGCCCGGCGATTGGGCGGTTATACAGCCGCCTTACAAGAGGTCTATGCGAAGCCCGCAAGACTGGTCCGGCGGGATCGCGAAAACGGAGTTCATGGCCCGCTTGATCTGTTGGACACCATTCTGGCAGAAGGCGAAAAAGGGCTCAGCCTTCAACGCTACAAAGGTCTTGGAGAAATGAACCCTGGTCAGCTGTGGGAAACTACGCTGGATCCAGAGGCGCGAACCTTGTTGCAAGTGAAGGTCGAAGACCTTGCGGAAGCCGATGATCTATTTACCAAGCTAATGGGCGATGTGGTCGAGCCACGGCGCGAATTCATTCAGCAAAACGCTCTGAATGTCGAAAACCTCGATTTTTAGAAATCTGGCGAGCGGGACCTTGTCCCGCTCGCTTTGCAGACCTGTAACGCTGTCCGCGAAAAGTTAACCGCCGCGCAAAGCTGCGGTCGATCAGGTTTTAGCCGCGTCCCGAAAATGGGTTTCGCCTCGACTGCGAGCGAGTTCGATCTGTTTTTGACGTTCGCGGAAGCGTTTGCGGTCAGACTCGGACGTTTCGTTGATGCACTGATGGCATGCGATGCCTTGTTCAAAAGCCGCGTGCGTTTTGTCATCTTCACTTATCGGGCGGCGGCAGGCATGGCAGAGGTCAAAACTGCCTTTTTCGAGACCGTGGCCTACGGAAACGCGGCCATCGAAGACGAAGCACTCGCCGTTCCACCGGCTTTGGGTCTTTGGCACCTCCTCTAGGTAGTTCAGGATGCCGTCCTTGAGGTGGAACACTTCGTCCACGCCCTGGCCGAGGAGATAGTTTGTCGCTTTTTCGCAGCGAATTCCGCCTGTGCAAAACATCGCGATCTTTTTGCCCTCGAAGCGCAGCGCGTTCTCGGCCCACCACGCGGGGAATTCGCCGAAGGATTTTGTGACAGGGTCCTCGGCCCCCTCAAAAGTGCCTATGGCCACTTCGTAGTCGTTGCGCGTGTCAATGACGGCAACGTCTTGGGAAGAGATAAGGGTGTTCCAATCCTCGGGCGCGATATAGGTCCCGACGCTTGCCGTTGGGTCGATATTTGGTTGACCCATGGTAACGATTTCGCGCTTTAGCCTGACCTTCATGCGGGGGAAAGGCATCGCTTCTGCGGTGCTTTCTTTCCACGCTATGTCGCCGCAACCGGGAAGGGACTTGATATGTCGTAGCGCGGCGTCGATCCCGTCTCGGCTTCCCGCGATCGTGCCATTTATTCCTTCTTCGGCAAGAAGCAGCGTTCCTCGCACGCCATTCGCGCAGCAGACTTTTGCCAGAGGGACTTTGAGGAGCTCCGGGCGATCAAATGAGGTGAACTTGTAGAGAGCGGCAACGATAAACATGGGCGTATCCGCTAGCCCAAATAACCGCCGGGCTCAAGGGTGACAGTTGACGCTGCACACGATGATTTCTAGGCAAGGGTAAATCAAGGAGATCTGCATGCGCCCTGTCACCGAAGCTATTCTGGTTATCGATGTTCAAAACGATTTTTGCCCGGGAGGCGCGTTGGCCGTCGCGGGAGGCAATGAGATTGTTGCTCCGATCAACGCGATGGTTCCCCAGTTTGCTGTACGGGTTTTCACGCAGGACTGGCACCCGGCAGGTCACTCGAGCTTTGCGTCACAGCACGAAGGCGCAGCACCTTATTCCATGACAGAGATGGCGTACGGGCCGCAGGTTCTTTGGCCAGATCATTGCATTATCGGATCAGAGGGTGCCGGGTTTCATTCCCAATTGGATACCCGTGGAGCGGATGTGATCATCCGGAAGGGATTTCGGCGCGAGATTGATAGCTATTCAGCGTTCTTTGAGAATGACCAGACAACTCCGACAGGGCTCGCGGGCTATCTTCGAACGCGAGGCATTGAGTCTGTCATTTTGGTTGGCCTTGCGACGGACTATTGCGTGAATTTCTCTGCGGTAGATGCGGCCAGGCTTGGGTTTCAGGTTACCGTTGTTGAAAGCCTGTGCCGCGCGATTGATCTGGACGGATCGCTGTCCGCGGCCAAGGACGGAATGGCCGCGGCAGGGGTTCGGTTTGCCTGATCAGTGGCCGCCAGCAAGGATACCAGTGCGGATCGAATAGTCAGTTGCAATCTCGTAGTCGGGGTCATCGTCGCTGTCGACGATGAGTTGACCGGCCTTTGATAGCAGCTGATGGCAGTCGTGGCTGAGATGGCGAAGTTGCAGAGACTTTCCTGCAGCTTCGTACTTCTCCGCGACGGCTTCGATGGCTGTCAACGCCGATTGATCAACGACGCGGCTATCGGCAAAATCCACGATGACGACAGCAGGGTCGTCCTTTGGCTCAAACAGTTCGGCAAAGCCTTCGGAGGAGCCGAAAAAGAGCGGGCCCTGGATTTGGTAGACCCGTGCGCCTTCTGGCGTGTCGTAACGTTTGGCGTGGATACGGGTTGCGTTATTCCACGCGTAAGTGAGGGCCGAGACGATCACGCCCACGACCACTGCCGTGGCGAGGTCGTACATCACGGTGACAATGGTCACCAAGACGATAACGGCCGAGTCCGAAAGCGGGACGCGGCGCATGATGTTGAATGAGTTCCACGCGAAGGTACCGATCACGACCATGAACATGACGCCGACAAGCGCGGCCAGTGGTATTTGTTCAATAAGGGGTGCTGCGACGACGATAAACATTAGCAAAAACAATGCTGCTGATATGCCGGAGACGCGGGTGCGACCGCCTGATTTCACGTTGATCATCGACTGACCGATCATGGCGCAGCCGCCCATGCCTCCGAAGAAACCGGTGATGGTGTTGGCTGCTCCTTGAGCGATGCACTCGCGGCTGGCTCCGCCGCGCTTGCCAGTAATTTCGCCGACGAGGTTCAGCGTCAGGAGGCTTTCAATCAGGCCGATGGCCGATAGGATCAGCGCATAAGGCAGGATGATTTCGAAGGTCTCGAAGGTCAGCGGCACGACTGGCACGTGGAACAGGGGCAGACCGCCTTCGATGGAGGCGAGATCGCCGACGCGCGGCACATCTAAGCCGAAGACGATGACGACCAAAGCGACGATTCCGATGCCTGCCAGCGGGGCAGGGATGGCGTTGGTAATCTTGGGCATGACCCAGATGATGCCCATCGTTGCAACAACAAGCATGAGCATCAGAGAAAGCGGCCAGCCTGTCATCCATTCACCACCGCCGATACCGTGACCGGAGGCTTCGGCTGTGCCTGGGACCTGAAACTGTGTGAGCTGTGCCAGGAAGATCACAATGGCGAGGCCGTTCACAAAGCCGAGCATGACGGGGTGCGGGACGAGGCGGATGAACTTGCCCCATTTGAGCACACCGACCGCAATCTGGATCGCGCCCATAAGGACAACGGTTGCAAAAAGGTATTCCACCCCATGGGTTGCGACGAGGGACACCATGACGACCGCAAGCGCACCGGTTGCGCCCGAGATCATGCCGGGGCGACCGCCGAAGACGGCTGTGATCAGACCAACGATGAAGGCCGCGTAGAGTCCGACGAGGGGATGGACGCCTGCCACGAAGGCGAAAGCGACGGCTTCGGGAACGAGCGCGAGCGCAACGGTTAGGCCCGCAAGGAGTTCCGTCGGCAGGTGGCCGGTATCGGCTTTGCGGACGTAGCCGGGCAAGTCGGAAAAGATCGAGCGGCGGGCCAGAGCGGCCATTGTCAGTTTGGTCAAAACATGTCCTGGAGTTTTATCAAATTTGGTCGGGACGTAACATACTGAGCCTGAATTGCACGGTCTATCTTGGCATACCAACGTTGCGGTGTGGTAAATGGGGCGCGGCGGCGCAGCCCGTCCGGGTTGTGCGCTGAAGTATTTATCAAGGGGTGAAATTGGAGTGGTTAACGAGGCCTTGCCGCAACGGGCGTGTGTTGGGTGTTGTTTCTAATAGCCCAAGTCGAAAATGCCATGATTTGCAGAGGAAACGGGATGAAAGCCGATCTTGGCACCGCGTCGGTGCGTCTCGGTGCGAGCGGCACCGAAAAATAGCGCGTCATTAGGGAGGAGCCGGGTGGCGCTCGGCTCTAAAAGCGCAGGCGGGAGAGCCCGTAGCGGAAGAGACCGACTGATGCCGCTGTCACGACGAAATAGGGCATGCGCATCGCCATTTCTGCTCTCAAAGAGCATGTGACAATTGAGACGATCCCAGCCCCTGCAAGCACCGCAACTGCCATCAGGACCCAACCGAAGAAACGATAGAGAAAATCCACCCGGCCAGGCAAATCGTCGGACTGAGACGTTGGCAATACGATACGGTAACACCGTTCCAAAGCTGAGCTGTGATCATCTCGCTCAAGAGTGCGAACCCCATAACATATGGGTTTGACGTCAGCGCTATGATCACGAAAGGGACGGCCATCATTGTGGGGGCAAGGAAGACGCTGCTTTGTGCGCCGATCCGTGCGACAAACCCTGGACCGAGAAGCTGCCAATCACACCACCGGCAGCACCCGGCCTGAGGCGGGTGCCATAACCGATCGTACTCAGCTCGAATATGTCCTGCGAACAAGGCACCAGGATGGTCATCGCCATCGTCGAGGCCGCGTGGATGAGACCAAGCATGACAGCGAGACGCAGGATCGCAGGGTGCGCGCGCATCCACGTCCAGCCTTCGAAAATTTCGGGCGAGACCTTGCAACGGAGTGCTGACTTGCGGTGGGGCATCGAGATTGACCAAGCGAGCCATGCCGCCAGAGCGAAGGTTACCGCATCCAATTAAAACGGCGCTGGTAAAGAGAAAGCCAGCCAGCGATGGGTCAACGAAGGAGCCCATTATGTGCTCAACGCTCACATTTGGCCGTTTGCGACCTCAAGATCGCCTTCGCCAGCGTGAGGGCAACACCGTTTGCACGGCGTTAACACGCAGCACTTGTGCGGAACCAAGGAGCAGCGCGCGGCCGGGCAGTGGCAGAACCGGCAGGAACGGATCACTCGGCGGTGGAAACTCGGGGGGTGTGAGAATCGGGTCGATGACGCCCATGGTGAGGAGGAAACGGAAGATATCGGCTTGCACCATGAGATGGCGGCGATCGACCAATACTGCGACGAGATTGGATAAGAGGAGCCAGTGTAGTTTCGTCGAATGGGCAACGAGCGCGATCAGGTCAGGGTCACGGGTGATGAGTGTGGCGAGCCATGGGAAGGCGATCGCGGAGAGCTATCGCCCAGATTTGAGATGGCGGTTGCGGAAAAGAGAAGTTCGTAAGACCGGTTTGTACGCACAAGTTGTATCGCAAGCCAAAAGGCGGCATCCCCGATGGAAACTCATTGGATGCGCCAAATGAAATGGGCGGCAGATTGCTCTGCCGCCCTGAGTTTGCTGATCCGCCTTTACGAGAGAACGTGTGGTCTTAGTTAAACGAGTAGACCAGCGACACACCGAATGTATTGTCCGTGCTTTTAAAACCGGCTTCGGGATCGGTGTGGTATTCGGTCAGAATGCTCGTACGGAGCGCCATCGCATCAGTCATGGAAACGTTCAGCGCGAGGTCGTTGAAGACCACGGTGTCGCTGCTCGAAGTGATCACGTCCGTGTCGTTGGTCACGAACACGGTGTCGTTCAGCTTGTGTGCATAGTCAGAGGCAAAACCAACCGCGCCTTCGCTAACGTCGGCCGAAGCCACGTCGCTGAGTTTGGCGAAGCGGTAACCGGGACCGGCTTGAACTGACCAC
>CAJQNG010000041.1 GCA_905479635.1 uncultured Boseongicola sp.
GAGATGGTGATGCCTGGCGACAACGTGTCGTTCACGGTTGAGCTGATCGCACCTATCGCGATGGAAAACGGCCTGCGCTTTGCGATCCGCGAAGGCGGCCGCACTGTTGGGGCTGGTGTCGTCTCGAAGATCATCGATTAATCGGTGTTTGCGGCTGCCCGAGGCCAGCCAAAAAAATAGCTAGGCCCGCGCCGAAACGCGCGGGCTTTTTTTGCATTAAAGATCGCGTTTGTGGTCCGATTACAGAATATTGCGGACGCTGGAAACGTCAGCTTCGCCGAATTTCTCGGTATAACCCCAGAAGTATTCGACAAGGCGCACAAGAAGGCTGGAAGTATTGCTTTGAATGATTGGTGTCAGCGAAGTGTCAGCCGCCTTGCAGGCGAAAGTGTCGATCATCGGAGATGTTTGAGCGTCTAGCATTTTTAACCTCATTACTTTAGCTGATGTTTGTCTTAAACCTATGGTGGCGCACGGCCTCGTGCTTGAACGAACGCTTGCCAATCGCTTGGAACTTCGCTTTTTGGATTTTCATCTGAACACGGATCGGCACGAACTGACGCAAGGTGGCGAAGCTGTTCAGATGCAACCGCTTGTCTTTGATCTACGTGTTCGGCTGATCGAAAACCGCTCACGCGCGGTGCCAAAAGACGAGTTGATCGAGGTCGTCTGGCGTGGTCGAGTGATATCGGATGGGAGCTTGAATTCGCGGGTGAATGCGGCTCGGCGCGCCTGGGGGACACTGACGAGGTCTAGGCGGTGACCAAAAAGAGGCTTTCGCTTTGTGGCCGATGTCATTTCCGCGAGCGAACGAGCGCACGATACTCAAACAGTCGTGCAGTCTCAGCCTGAAAGAGGTCCATCCCCAACCGTCTTGCCGTTCAGCAACCTCGGGGTTGATAGACCATATGAGTTTCTTGCTGATGGCCTAACGGAAGACGTTGTTACCGCGCTTTCTTTGGGACCGACCGCAGTACGACATTTGCCCTGAAATCCGAAAAACCGACCCAGGTAAAGTCGCGGAGGAGATGGGTGTTCTCTATATTCTCCTAGGTCGCGTTCAAAGCTCTGGAGTCCGGATACGGGTGAATCTCCGACTGCTCGACACCGAAGCCGGTTCGCAGCTGTGAAGTGAACGCGACGATCGGAATCTGACCGATATCTTCGAGGTTCAGGATGAGCCAACAGAACGCTTTGTAGGGCATCTATCGCCCGAGCTTTGCGCGGCCGAGCACGCGCGCCTGAAACGCTGTCATCCCAAAGTCCTCGATGCGTGGGAATGCTTCGTCAATACGTTGCACCACTATGGTCAGCGGTCGCAAGAGGGCAGCAAGGCCGCGATCGAGCTCCGTAAAGCAGGCGATATTGGTTGATCCTGACTATTCTCAGGCACCTGGGCTTTATGCGACCATCCTTGCATGGCGGACGATCCAACATTGGGAACCAATGGAGCCCACACTGCAAACGGCCCGTGCGGCCTCTGATCGCGCGTTGCTTGCGAATTCGAATGACCCGTGGGCCTCAATCGGGCGTAAATACGTTTCGATCTTTGCGCGTGAGGGCGACGCCGCCATTATCAAATATGGTCGCCCAGTCGATCTCAGCCCGAATTTTGCATATGCCCGGGGATTGCGGATCTGTCGCTTACGCACAGCAAAAAAGACCTTGCGCTTGGTCCGCGCGATACTTTCATCTTTCGATTCTATTTGTATCTATCAATCGCGAAATTCCAGGCCAGTGACTACAAGGCTTCCGCGACTGCAGCGGAGAAAGCCATCCAGTTGAAGCCAGCTCATCCAAGTTCTCATATGTTTAGACCTGCGAGCTTTGCTCTCGCTGATGAAGGAGAACTGGCAGGTGCTGCGGATCGCGAGTTTCTTGCCCTGGTGCCGCACGCCCGCGCATCGCAGATTCAGGAATCAATCATCTACTATCAATCCAAGGATCGGCTAGGGTTTTCAGATGGGTTTCGAAAAGCTGGGCTGCCAGAATAGCGACTGCGCGCGAACTTGATACGCCTAGCAATCGATTGCGGCCTAAGAACCCGCTTGATTCCAAACCCACGAGCGTCTAACCACACCCTTGGTCTTAGGGGTTTAGCTCAGTTGGTAGAGCATCGGTCTCCAAAACCGAGGGTCGTGGGTTCGAGTCCCTCAGCCCCTGCCAAGACCTCCACTTCACAAAATCCGCGCGGTGCGCCACTACACCTGAACGCGTCGCAGCCAAGGGTTGAAATCCGGCGCGGGAGCGCGTATCTGCACCTTCGATCTGACAAAGAGTATTCTAATGGCTAATCCGCTTCAATTCGCCCAGCAAACACGCGCCGAAATCGCCAAGGTCGTTTGGCCATCGCGTCGCGAAGTTGTGCTGACCTCGTCAATGGTCTTCCTGCTGTCGATATTGACGGCTGCGTTCTTCTTTCTGGTCGACTTTTTGATCCGTCAGGGCCTGCAAGGCATCCTGTCAATGTTCGGCTAAAACGCTGGCCTGGCCCGTTCGGGCTTGCTTTTCTTCCCACGGGCACTTGAATTCCGGCGGCCTCATCGGTATTGCCACTGATGTTGAGGCGTGCACAGAGTTGCACGCCCCTTTTATTTCCGGGCGACCGGACAAAGCGACAAAGGACGGACAGACCCATGGCGAAGCGCTGGTATTCAGTAAGCGTGCTCTCAAATTTCGAAAAGAAAATTGCTGAGCAAATCCGTCATTCCGCGATTGATTCCGGGCTTGAGGAACAGATCGAAGAAGTTCTGGTCCCGACCGAAGAAGTCATCGAAATCCGTCGCGGCAAGAAAGTCACTGCGGAGCGTCGCTTTATGCCCGGCTATGTTCTTGTCCGCATGGAAATGTCCGACGAAGGCTATCACTTGATCAACTCGATAAACCGCGTCACCGGCTTTCTTGGTCCGCAGGGGCGTCCGATGCCAATGCGCGACAGCGAAGTGCAGGCGATCCTTGGTCGCGTTGAAGAAGGCGAAAGCGGAGCGCCGAAGCTGCTTATTTCGTTCGAGATTGGCGAGAAAGTCAAAGTCAACGACGGCCCGTTCGAAGATTTCGACGGCACTGTGGAAGACGTCGACGACGACAACCAGCGCCTCAAGGTGTCGGTGTCGATCTTTGGCCGCGCGACCCCGGTCGAGCTGGAGTTCACGCAGGTGTCTAAGCAGACATAAGTCTGGCGACGCTTACTCAGTCACAAGCGCAAGCCTGTCCAGCCAGTCCCTGATCAGGGACTGGAACACTTCCGGGCGCTCCCATGCCACGGCGTGACCTGCTGCATCAAGCACAGCAAGGCTGGCGCGCGGGTACTGTGGCAATAGGTCGATCCCGTCCAGATACCCCGACATGCTGTCTTGCCGACCGAGAATGATCACGGTTGGCCCATCATGGCCGTATGTCTCGCCGTTCATCTCGTTTGAAAAGTGGAATGCGCTGAAGACACGCTGCTCTTGTGCGTGGTCATACAGGGCAACTGCAGGAATATTACTGCGCTCCGCCATATCGAGAAGTCTTTGGTTCTGAATGACCATTAAATTGTCGAACCGATCGATCTGGTTCTCGGCCAAACCCTCGCGCAGTGATGGGTCCGCGACCAGAACCTCATGAGCTGGCAGCCGTGCGGGATCGCTGCCCGGCGCGCCACCCGGCACGACCAGGGGCAAGCCCCAGAACCAGCTCGGGACGGCGGTTGGCCATGCCGCTGGCGAGATAGCTGCCGCGACTTTCGCCAATGACGCCGAAGCGCTGGCCCGGCAAAAGAGCGTCGGCAAAGGTGACCAGAGCGTCCAGCACATCGTCCATCAAGCGGATCGTGCCCTGCGGCGGGCTAGCCCCGTGTCCGGGTAGATCGACATAGACACGCTGCCACCCGCCCAAAGTTTCGAACACTGGCTCAAGGCTTTCCATCATATGGCGGTGATCAAGGCGCACACCATGCAGGATCAACAGGGGTGTTCCGTGTCCAACGATGACATGGTTCAGCATGCAGGGGTCTCCTATGCCGGCGGCAGCGGCCTCGGTTTGCCGTCCTCGTCGATAGCGACGAACGCAAAATTGCTTCGGTTACCTTTTCGCGTGCGCCAAAACGATCCCGCAAAACCCAGGCCTCCAATCCAACGCCCATTGACGTCCGGCCTTCGCGCTCGATCCCTGCATAGACACCACAGAATGGCACCGACATGGACCGGACGAATGAACTTCATTGCGTCCACGGCCACAGTCGCTACATGCTCCTGACCGCGCTGCCCGCAGCGATATCCATCTGCGACAAAACCCAGCCGCCAAAGATGTCGCCCGAGACGTTCACATCCGCGGGCATGGCAAGCGTGCGCAGGGACAGATCGCCTTTTGGTGCAATATCGTCGGTCATTGGTGGTCCCCTTTCGGGTATCGCCGGGCATCACGGTCGGAATTTCCACCCATGATTTCAGCGCGAACGCCCTAGAATCGCTTGCAATACACATCGCCTCGATATACGCGTCGCCAGTCCCCGAAAAGGGATTCCCATGTGGGAGGCGATGGCATCGCGATGTCCCAAGCCGCACCACATCGACATAGCTGTTCAGACGCGTCTGAAAAGCGTTGCAAAAAGGAGATGGCCAATGGCCAAGAAAGTAATCGGGCAACTGAAGTTGCAAGTGCCCGCCGGACAAGCAAACCCTTCACCGCCGGTTGGACCGGCGCTGGGTCAGCGCGGCATTAATATCATGGAATTCTGCAAAGGCTTCAACGCCAAGACGCAGGAAATGGAGCAAGGTGCGCCTTGCCCGACCATCATTACTTACTATCAGGACAAGTCGTTCTCGATGGAAATCAAGACGCCTCCTGCGTCTTACTACATCAAGAAAGCCGCCAAGCTGAAGTCCGGCTCGAACACACCCGGCAAAACTGTCGCGGGTTCGATCACTGGCAAGCAGGTGCGTGAAATCGCCGAAGCCAAGATGAAGGACCTCAACGCGACGTCCATCGAAGGCGCAATGTTGATCATCGCGGGCTCTGCCCGTTCTATGGGTGTGGAGGTCAAGTAATGGCAAAATATGGTAAGCGTACAACCGCAGCCCGCGCAGCATTTGAAGGCAAGCACAACGTGTCTGTTTCAGAAGCCGCATCAATGGTCAAAGACAACGCCAAAGCAAAGTTCGACGAATCCGTTGAGATCGCAATGACGTTGGGTGTTGATCCACGTCACGCTGATCAGATGGTTCGCGGCACTGTTTCACTGCCACACGGCACAGGTAAAACGGTCCGTGTTGCTGTGTT
>CAJQNG010000042.1 GCA_905479635.1 uncultured Boseongicola sp.
GTGAAGATCAGCACGGCAAGAGCTGCAAGCGCCGGTTTCATCAGCGGCAGG
This sequence comes from uncultured Boseongicola sp., assembly GCA_905479635.1. Classification (GTDB taxonomy): domain Bacteria; phylum Pseudomonadota; class Alphaproteobacteria; order Rhodobacterales; family Rhodobacteraceae; genus Boseongicola. The sequence continues at coordinate 52 of CAJQNG010000042.1, forward strand.
ACGACGTACCAGAAGATGCGCCATTCGGCGATGCCTTCGACGCGGGCCGCCTCGATCAGGGGGAAGGGCAGTTGGCGGATGAAATTGCGCATGAAGAGGGTGCAAAAGCCGGTCTGGAAGGCGATATGGAACAAGACGAGGCCGGTTTTGGTGTTGTAGAGGCCCATGTCGAGGGTGAGGTCACGGACCGGAACCATGAGGATCTGGAACGGCACGAAGTTGCCCGCGACGAACATAAAGAAGATCCAGATGTTCGAATTGAATTTGTAGATCCCAAGCGCGAAACCGGCCATGGCAGAGAGAGCGACGGCGCCGACCACGGTGGGGACGGTGATCAGGAACGAGTTCAGCATGTAGCGCGGCATGTCGGAGTTGAAGAACACCTGACCGTAGTTGGCGAAGCCTTCGAAGGAGGAAGGCATGCCCCAGTAGTTGCCTTGGGTGAAGTCGACGGCCGGTTTGATCGAAAAGACGGCGACGGCGATCAGGGGCAGGAGCCATAGGATCAGCGCAAGCGGCAGAAAGGTTTTGTAGGCGATCTGATTGGCGACCGGGCGTTTTTGGATTGGGGTGGGGAACATCCTAGCGCCCTTTCTCTTCGGACCACATCGACCACAGGAAGTAGGCGATGAAGACCAGCATGATGAGGAAGAGGACGACAGCGATTGCAGCGCCGTAGCCCATGCGGAAGCCGTATTCTGACAGCGCTTTTTCGAACATGTAGAACGAGAGCACGCGGGTTTGGCCGAAGGGGCCACCGTTGGTCATGATCGAAATGAGGTCGAACGAGCGCAGCGCGCCGATGATTGTCACGACGAAGGCGATGAAGGTCGCGGGTTTGAGTTGCGGCACGATAACGTACCAGAGCATTTTCCAGCCCTTTGCGCCGTCGAGACGTGCGGCCTCAACCTGCTCGGGGTCCACGGCGTTGAGGCCGGTGAGGTAGAGGATCATGCAGTAGGCGGTTTGCGGCCATAGGCCTGCGGCGATGATGCCGTAAGTGGCAAGGGTCGGATCGCCGAGAACGTTGATCGGATCGATGCCAACAAGACCGAGGACACCGTTCAGAAGGCCTTCGTTGGGTAGGTAGAACCATGAGAAGACCAGGCCGACGACCACTTGTGAGATCACGAAGGGGAAGAAGAACAAGGACTTATAAAGGCGGATGCCTGCGACTGTCTGGTTGAGGAACAGCGCGATGAAGAGGCCTGCGGGAATGGCGAGGAGGTAGAACACCAGCCATTTGAGGTTGTTCCAAAGTGAGACTTCGAAGGCGCCGTCGTCGGCGAGTTCAATGTAGTTGTCGAAGCCGACGAAGGTGGCTTCGCCCAGGCCGTCCCAGTCGTAAAAAGACAGGTTGATCGACTGAAAGATCGGGATGATCACATAAACCGCGAAGAAGAAGACTGCGGGGGCGAGGAACAGCCACGGCGTCACCGCGATCTCGTTTCGCTTGTACCAACCGCGACCACCGCGGTCGATTTCAGTGTCTGGAACGCTTGTCATGGGTGTTTCCCTTCGCTCGGGCGGCGCATGCGTGAACCCTTGCGTGTGGGGCTCGCGGATGAGTCGTTGAGTGGTCGGGGGGAAGGGCCGGGCGAAAGGATCGCCCGGCCAGTCGATTGATTACTTGTTGGTGCGCTCACGCACTTTTTCGAGGCGTGCAAGGATGTCGTCCAGATTGTCTGGGAACACCATGAACTCCTGGAAACCCTGCATGGCTTCTGCGGCCATTTCAGCTGGGAAATCGCGGTCGAAGAACTGGGCAACGCCGCCCGGGCTGTTCGTTGAGAGCATCTCGAAGCCTTCGTTCAGGAACTTGTCGTCGTCGACCGAAGCGGACGCGTTGACAGGAAGCTGACCAAGGTTGGCACCATTGTTGATGGTCGTCTGAACATCTGCAGAGACAACGTAGCGCAGGAATTCACGTGCAGCTTCTTTGTTCTGAGCGTTGGACGGGATGTGGAACGTATCTGTTGGCGCATCTTCCGCCAAAGCAACGTCTGGGTTGATCGACGGGAACTGGTAGAAGTCCAGTTGATCATCAGTGAGACCCGCTTCGCGCAGCGGAGCCACGGCGAAGTTACCCATCAGGTAGCCAGCGCTTTCGCCGTTTACCATGAAGGGCAGGGCTTCCTGCCAGGAGTAGTTCTGATGGTTCTCGACAAAGGCACCCATGTCGATCAGCTCGCGCCAGTTGGCAAACGTCTGCTTAACACCGTCATCGGTCCAAGGCACGTTACCGGCAGCCATGTCCATGTGGTAGTCAAAGCCGTTGGTGCGTACGTTGAGGTAGTCAAACCAGCCGCCAGCGGTCCAAAGGAATTTGGAACCAATGGTGAAGCAAGAGCGACCCGAGTCTACGATAGCCTGGCAGTTCGATTTGAACTCTGCCCAGTCTGTCGGCTCGGTCAGGCCAAGCTCTTCGTAGATGTCTTTGCGATAGTAGACGCCCCACTGGTAGTACGTGTACGGCACGCCCCACTGTTTGTTGTCGATGGTCATCGCGCCTTTGGTCGAGGCGAGGTTGGTCGCGATCTCGGGCTCGGCCCAGAGGTCAGAGACATCCTCGAACAGACCCGCTTCGACGTATGGACGCATGCGGTTTGCTGCGTACCAAGTCGCGACATCAGGCGCGTCGGCCGTCAGAAAGTTGCGGATTTGTGTTTTGTAAGCTTCGCGGTCGATCACCGTAGTCTCGATGTTGAGGTTCGGGTGAAGCTCGCCGAAGTCCGCGATCATCGCTTCCATAGTCGCACGAGGTGCGGGGTTCGATGTGTCGAGGAATATCTTGAGATCGCCTGATAGCCCATGACCATCTGCGATTGCCCCGCCTGCCGTGATGGCAGTAAGGCCTAGCGCCGCGACGGACGCTTTAAACATGGAACGCATTGGTGTCCTCCCTGAGAGCTCCATTATGATTTGAGTCTCATTATTTGAAACCCGGTTTTGCATATTGAAATCTTAACACGGAATCGGTAAGGCTTGTCAACAGCCGCAACAACAGACGCTGGATTACAGTGCGCGGCAAGGGAGGAATGGATGACTGGAAAGTCCAACGGCGACGGAACCGTAGGAAAGGCGCTTGAGGTGCTTGATCGCGTTGCTGCGATGGGTCGCCCTGTGCGTTTTACCGAGCTGCTGGAAGACAGTCCTTATCCGAAAGCCACGCTTTATCGTTTTGTTCAGACGCTGAAGAATCAGGGCATGCTGGCCTACGATCCTGAGCGTCAAACATATGCGATGGGCATTCGGCTTGTCCGCTTGGCACACGCGGCGTGGCAACAGTCGTCCTTGGCTCCGATCGCGCGCCCGCATCTGGATGCGTTGGCCGCCGATGTCGGCGAGACAGTGCATTTGGCGCAACTTGATAATGCTCAGGTGCTTTACGTCGACAAGCGCAACGCAACGCGCCCTCTCGAGATGTATTCCTCCGCCGGGAAGGTCGGGCCTGCCTATTGTACCGGTGTTGGCAAAGTGATGCTGTCCTATCTGGACGAGGCGATCTTGGGTCCGATCCTGGAGCAGCAGAGTTATCACCGTTTTACGAACCATACGTTGACCGATGCCGAGGCGCTTCGAGCCGAACTGCGGGCGATCCGCCAGAACGGCTATGGTTTTGACCGCGAGGAACACGAGCCGGGCATTATTTGCGTGGCTTTGCCTATCTTGACCGCAGGGGGCCGGGCGCTGGGCGCGCTTTCGGTGACGTCTTCTGTGGAACGACAATCACTGGCGGGTTTGGAAAAACTTGTCCCCCGTGTTCGGGAAGCCACCCAAGCCATCGCGAGTGTTTCGCGCGACTGGGGCTTTCCCGATCAACACACATCCAGCGAGAAAGTGGAGACCAACTGATGTCAGGAGTTACGCTCAACAAGGTTATTAAGCGGTATGGCGATGTTCAAGTTATCCACGGTGTGGACCTTGATATTCAGGACGGCGAGTTCTGCGTGTTTGTGGGACCGTCGGGCTGCGGTAAGTCGACCCTTTTGCGCATGGTCGCTGGACTTGAGGAAACGACAAGCGGCCAGATCAATATTGGTACGCGCGATGTGACGCGGCTTGATCCGTCCGAGCGTGGCGTAGCGATGGTCTTCCAGACTTACGCGCTTTATCCGCACATGACTGTGGGTCAGAACATGGGCTTCGGTCTGAAGATGAATGGCCATCCTGTCGCTGAGGTCAATGAGAAGGTCTCGGAAGCGAGCCGTATTTTGAAGCTTGATGCGTTTTTGGATCGCAAGCCAGCGGCTTTGTCGGGCGGTCAGCGTCAGCGGGTTGCCATTGGCCGCGCGATCGTCCGCGGACCGGAGGTGTTTCTTTTTGACGAGCCGTTGTCGAACCTGGACGCGGAGCTGCGCGTCGAGATGCGGGTCGAGATCGCACGTTTGCACAAAGAAATCGGCGCAACGATGATTTACGTCACACACGATCAGGTTGAGGCGATGACGCTTGCCGACAAGATTGTGGTGCTGCGGTTGGGCGAGGTCGAGCAGGTCGCGCCTTTGGATCTGTATCGAAATCCCGACAACAAGTTTGTGGCGGGCTTTATCGGCTCGCCTGCGATGAACTTCCTTAAAGGGACGGTTAAAGGCGGCGTTATTGAAGTGCGGGCGTTGGGCATGACAGTCAGCCCCGATATTACATTGCCATCTGAGGGCACAGAAGTGACGGTTGGTTTGCGACCCGAGCATGCCGAGCTTGACCAATCGGGTGATGCGTTCACGGTGGAACTTACCGAAGCGCTTGGAGGCGTGAGCTTTGCCTACCTTACGGCGAAGACTGGCGAGAAGCTGATCATCGAAGAGCGCGGCGATACGCGCTCGAAGATCGGCGATACGGTTAGCCTTAACTTCGAGATGCGCCGTATTTATGCGTTCAATGCAGAGACCGAAGCGCGGATCAGATAGGACGGCGTGCCTCTGGCGGGAGTATTTCAGCCAAGAAGAAACGATGATTTAGCTTAAATTTTCGGCAGTTTTTAGGTCTGGAATATCCCGCGGTGAGCGCGTTTCGCGCGAGGGGCAGAGCCCCTCTGGTGTCGGCACGTTTTCTTTGACAGAAGGCGGCCATGACTGTGGACGTAATCATCGAAGATGACCGCTGGGTCGTGCTGGGGCTTGGGCCCCTGGCCGATCGTGCCGTGGTGGCGACGTTCACCCATCTTGGAATGGATGCTGACGCCTGGGAAGTTGCTTTATTGGCGGCCGGGGATGAACGCATTTCTGCTCTGAATGAAGGATTTCGCGGTAAGGCGCAGGCGACGAATGTTTTGTCCTGGCCGTCGCAAGAGCGAGGCGCTTTGCAAGAGGGCGCACGCCCGCTTTTGCCTGACGGGGACAGCGAGTTGGGGGACCTGGCTTTGGCTTATGAAACCTGCATCGGCGAAGCTGCTGCGGGCGGAATTTCGCCCGAGGCGCATGTGACGCATTTGATCGTTCACGGCACGCTGCATCTTTTGGGCTACGATCACGTCCGCGATGGCGACGGTGACTTGATGGAAACGACTGAAATAGCGATACTTGGCAAACTTGGAATAGCGACCCCATATGAGGGGGATGGTTCCGGGAGTGATGGAAAGGATTAATGGGCGACAACGACGACGTGTCCTCTAATGCGGCGCAAAGCGCGCATGAGGGAGAGGACGATGAGAGTTCGAGGGGCTTTTTCGGCCGCATCATTGATGCGCTGAGCGGTTCCGATGAGGCGACTGATGAAAATGGTCAGCCCCGACGGATGGCGGCAAGCGGGTCGTTTAGCGGTGGGCTTGCTAACCTGACGCGGCTTCGGGTTGAAGATGTGATGATCCCGAAGGTCGAGATCATTTCTGTTCCCACAGATATTAAGAAGGAAGACCTGGTTGAGGTCTTTGCCGACAGCGGATTGACGCGTTTGCCGGTCTATAAGGGCACGCCTGATACGCCAGTTGGCATGGTTCACCTGAAGGATTTCGCGCTGAAGCATGGCTTTAACGGCAAGGGCGAGCGGTTTGCTTTGTCCAAGATGTTGCGCCCCTTGCTGTATGCGCCGCCGTCGATGCCGATCGGCGTTCTTTTGCAGAAGATGCAGACGGACCGGATGCATATGGCTTTGGTGATTGATGAATACGGTGGCGTCGATGGTCTGGTGACGATCGAGGATTTGATCGAGCAGGTCATTGGCGAAATCGAAGATGAGCACGACATTGCCGAGGGGCATTTCTGGACCGAGGAGTCTCCAGGGTGTTATCTTGCTCAGTCGCGCACGCCGATCGAAGATTTCGAGGCACATATTGGCGAAAAGCTGGTTGAGCCGGAGATGGAAGAAGAGATCGATACGCTTGGAGGTTTGGTCTTCATGCTGGCGGGGCGCGTGCCTGCACGCGGCGAAGTCGTAAAGCACCCTGCGGGGATTGATTTTGAAGTTGTCGATGCTGATCCCCGCCGTATCAAGCGGCTGCGGGTTCGGTCTCAGACGGCGAAAGCGGCTGAATAGGGCGTGAAAACACGCCGTCTGTCGGGCCTTTCTGCGGTGGCTGGAGGTGCGGCGGCGCTGGGACATGCGCCGTTCGGGCTTTGGCCTGTGGCTTTGGTGGGTTTCGCCGTTCTTGCCTACGCAGTTGCGGAGGCCACGTCGCGCCGGCAAGCGGCTTTTGCCGCTTGGGCAGGGGGGACTGCATATTTTGCCGTTACGCTGTCTTGGATTGTCGAGCCGTTCCTAGTCGATGTGGCGCGGCATGGATGGATGGCGCCGTTTGCCCTGATTTTTCTGGCTGGTGGTTTGGCTTTGTTTTGGGCTTTGGCGGGGTGGATCGGGGTTGGACGCGTCGTGCTTTGGGCCGTAGCATTGGCCGGGGCTGAGATGCTGCGGGGCCATGTGTTTACAGGTTTTCCCTGGGCTTTGCCGGCGTATATCTGGGCGGATACGCCGGTGCGGATGATGGCCTCGGTGATTGGACCATATGGGCTAACGGCGGTAACGCTGTTTATCGCGGCTTTGCCGGTGATGGTGCGCGAAAAGGGCGTGCGGTCAAACGGGCGGCCCCGACAAGGGCTGGGGGTATTTGCGATTCTTGTGACTGTCGCGGGTCTTTTCGCCTTCGGTAATCGTCTTGCAGACGCAGGAACCGAGAGTGACGGACTTGGCATCGTAAGACTGGTTCAGCCGAATGCGCCGCAAGATGAAAAGTGGGACCCGGATCGCGCGCATATCTTTGTAGAGCGCATGATCGGTTTTACGGGTGCGCCGAAGGACGGCGTTGATTTGGTGGTCTGGCCTGAGACGGCATTGCCGTATCGGTTGGATCGCTCGGCCCCTATTCTGGCGCAGATTGCGGCTGCGGGCGGCGGCGTGCCGGTGGTGTCCGGAATCAACCGAAGTGATAGTGGTCGTAATCACAATGCGTTGATCGTAATCGGGTCCAACGGGCAGGCGAGTGAGATTTACGACAAGGTGCATCTAGTGCCGTTTGGCGAGTATATTCCGTTCGGGCAGGTGGCTGGGGCTTTGGGTTTGCGGTCTTTTGCAGCGCGCGATGGGTATGGGTTTTCGCCGGGCGACAAGGTTCGGCTCATCGACACGCCGCTTGGGCGCGCGTTGCCTTTAATTTGCTACGAGGCGATTTTTCCGGGCCATGGCCGCGGGCTTGATCGGCCAGATTATCTTTTGCAAATCACCAACGATGCTTGGTTTGGGACGTTTTCAGGCCCGTTTCAGCACCTTGATCAGGCGCGCTTTCGCGCGGTCGAACAGGGGGTGCCGTTTCTCCGTGCGGCGAACACTGGCGTATCTGCGGTGATTGATGCGCGCGGCGAGGTCGTGGCTGCGTTGGTCTTGGGCAAGGCGGGCTTTCTTGATGTTGCGGTGCCGGGCAAGCGGGAACTGACGATTTATGGTCAGATAGGCGACATTCCCATCGCCATTCTACTTTTGGTAACGCTGACCGTGCTTAATGTCGCGCTACGCCGCAACACTCTTGCAAAGGGATCGTGAACGCCTTAACGCGGTCCATCTGTCACAACGGCTTCCTGACGTGACGGTTTATTTTGACAACGGAGCACTATCCCATGAACCGGCAAAACTACATTTTTACCTCCGAGAGCGTCTCGGAAGGGCATCCTGATAAACTGTGTGATCGTATCTCGGATGCGGTGCTTGACGCGTTTTTGACCGAGGAACCCGAAGCACGGGTTGCGGCCGAAACTTTTGCAACCACAAACCAGGTGGTCATCGGTGGCGAAGTTGGCCTGAGCGATGCCGGACGGCTTGATGACTACATGGGCCGGATCGAGGGGATTGCGCGCGAGTGCATCCGCGATATCGGGTATGAGCAGGACAAATTTCACCACGCTACGTGCAAGATTACCAATCTGCTGCACAAACAGTCGGCGCATATCGCAATGGGTGTGGATGCCAGTGGCAACAAGGACGAGGGCGCGGGCGATCAGGGGATCATGTTCGGTTATGCGGTGGATGAGACGCCCGAGTTGATGCCGGCGCCGATCCATTATGCCCATGCAATTTTGAAGCGGTTGGCAGATGTGCGTAAATCCGGGCAGGAGCCAACGCTTCGCCCGGATGCCAAAAGCCAGATTTCTCTGCGATATGAGAATGGTAAGCCGGTTGAGGTCACATCGATTGTTTTGTCGACGCAGCACGCCGATGAGAGCCAATCAAGCGCTGACATCCGCGCTATTGTAGAGCCCTATATTCGCGAAGTTCTGCCAGATGGATGGCTGACGGATGGCACCGAATGGTGGGTGAACCCGACGGGAACTTTCGTGATAGGCGGTCCCGACGGGGATGCTGGTCTGACCGGGCGTAAGATTATTGTGGATACCTATGGGGGCGCTGCTCCGCACGGTGGCGGCGCGTTTTCGGGGAAAGACCCGACGAAAGTTGACCGCTCAGCGGCCTATGCGGCGCGGTATCTGGCCAAGAACGTTGTCGCGGCGGGCATGGCTGAGAAGTGTCTTATTCAGCTGTCATATGCGATTGGGGTGTCTAAGCCGCTATCTGTTTACGCTGATACGTTCGGCACAGGTGAGGTTTCGCCTGAGATGATTGAAAAGGCTGTGAAGGCAACGATGGATTTAAGCCCGCGCGGCATTCGCGAGCATCTTGAGCTGAATAAGCCGATTTATCAACGTACGGCGGCATACGGACACTTTGGTCGTGCGCCTGAGGCGGATGGCGGTTTCTCGTGGGAGAAGACCGATTTGGTTGAGGCGTTGACCCGCGCGGTCTGACTTTTATCGACAATTAGGGAGTGGGGGATGCTGTCCCCCCTCGCGTTAGGCCCTCTGCTGGGATATTTTATCCATAAAGTATCCATAAAGAAGGAGCGCGGTATTGCAGTTTTCAGTGGCGATCGATGGGCCTGCGGCAGCGGGCAAGGGGACGATCAGCAAGGCTTTGGCCGCGCGGTTTGGCTTTGCGCATCTGGACACCGGGTTGTTGTATCGCGCCAGCGCGCGGAAGGTTTTGGAAACTGGGTGGTCACCGCAAGTGGCGGCTGAGGCTGTCACTGCCGATGATTTAGCGCGCGACGGGCTGCGCACTCAGGCGGTAGCCGAGCTTGCCAGTCAGGTAGCGACCATCCCGGAGGTGCGGGCCGCACTGGTTGCGTTTCAACGCAGCTTTGCGCGCCGCGATGGTGGGGCGGTTCTGGACGGACGCGACATTGGGACAGTGATCTGTCCCACCGCACAGGTGAAATTATACGTGACGGCCAGTGCGGATGTGCGGGCGCGGCGGCGGTATGATGAATTGCGCGAAAGCGGTCAGGCGGCTGATTTTGATGGCGTGTTGGACGAAGTTTTGAAACGAGATGCCCGTGATATGGGTCGGGCGGATGCGCCGATGCGCGCGGCGGAAGATGCGGTTGTGATTGATACGACAGACATGGATATTGCGGCGGCGTTGGCGGCTGCAGTGTCTGTGGTTGAGGAAAAAATGGAAGGAACAGCGACTTGAAGACAACGACACTTGGCCGGGGCGGGCCGAAAATTACGCAGTTTGGTTTGGGGGCGATGTCGTTTGCGGGTGCTTATGGCGGTACCACGCAAGAGAAGTCGAACGCGGTGCTGGACGCGGCGTTTGACGCAGGTGTCACGCATCTTGATACGGCGAATATTTATGGTGAAGGCCGATCCGAAGAGATCATCGGGGCATGGCTGAAAGATCGGCCGGGCATGCGCGACAACTGGGTAATTGCGACGAAGGCAGGTATTGTGGGCGCGCCCGAGCGGCGGTTCAACAATGAGGGCGATTATCTGGAGGCGGAGCTGGACGGCTCGCTTGCGCGACTTGGGATTGATCACGTTGATCTGTTTTATGTGCATCGTCGCGAAGCCAAGATCCCGATTGAGGACGTTGCGGGATCGCTTGGGCGTTTGGTTAAGAAGGGGAAGATCAGGGCGATTGGCTTTTCCGAGATTGCGCCCACGTCTTTGCGGGCGGCGCACGGGGAACACCCTGTTGCGGCTGTGCAGTCGGAGTATTCCTTGGCAACGCGCGCCTGCGAATTGGGGTTGGTGCAAACCTGCGCGGAATTGGGTGTAACCTTGGTGGCTTTTTCGCCGGTGGGTCGGTCCTTTTTGACGGATGCGCCCTTTACGCGGGGGGCCCTTGATGAAATTCCGTTTTTGAACGGGAACCCGCGGTTTCAGGAGCCGAATTATTCAGCGAACCTTGAAGCGGTGAAGCCGTTTCTTGCTTTGGCGCGCAAAATGGGAGAGCCTGCGGCGGCTTTGGCGGTGGCTTGGACACGCGCGAAGGGCGACCATGTTGTGCCAATTCCCGGAACGAAGTCGGTGCCGCACCTGGCGGAATTGATCCGGGGCGCAGAGTTGGAGCTGTCTGAGGGCGATGTGGCCGCAATTGAGGCAGCGTTGCCTTTGGGCTGGGCCCATGGCGACCGCTACAACGAGTATCAGTGGTTCGGCCCTGAAAAATACGGCTGACCGAGCGCGCTAGCCGCCGACGTATATACCTGGGGGGCGGTAGAAGACTTTTTGGTTGTGAAGTCGTCCAAGCAGTTCGGACACCTCGCGTGTGTCGATATCGGCTTCGCGTTTTGCTTTGCGCAGCGCGGTTTCGATCAAGTCAACGTCGTCAGGGGTAAGGTCGAAGGATTTGTTATATTTGGGCATTTTATTCTCTTTGCGTCGATTTATCTGCTGACCTAACCTTAAAATAGGCCGGTTTTGCGGAAGTACAAGAATTTATCGCAACGAATTCAATGTGTTCCATGGTATACTGATGTCGCTTCGAGCCTTCTGCGATCAACCCGAGCGCTTGTCGGCAGATGATGCCGCGGCAGTTTTGGGTATATGGTGGCGTGGGATTGGCAAATGGGGCGGGTAGGTCTTGCTTATTTGGCTGATCGGCCCTATGAAACGCGCGTCAAACCGGCGGTTACAGCTAGTGGACGCAGAGACTTGAGCAGGGTCGGTTCGTGCCGACCCTTGTTGTTTGTGTTCATGGGTGATCGTCAAAGACCAACCCAAAGACCGGCGGAGACAACCGCACGGCCAGTTAAAAAAACGTAGATAGGAAACGATAAACGAATGTGCGCTAAAGCAACTATGGAGGACTTCGAAGCCCTCCTGAATGAAAGCTTCGAAATGGACACGCCGAGCGAAGGCTCGGTTGTCAAAGGAAAAGTCATCGCCATTGAGGCGGGACAGGCCATTATCGACGTCGGCTACAAAATGGAAGGCCGCGTTGATATCAAAGAATTCGCCAATCCAGGCGAAGCCCCTGAAATAGCTGTTGGTGACGTGGTTGAGGTGTTCCTCGACCGTGTCGAAAACGCGCATGGCGAAGCGTCGATCAGTCGCGACAAAGCCCGCCGTGAAGCAGCCTGGGACAAGCTGGAAAAGGCATATGCCGACGAGGCCAAAGTCGAAGGCGCGATCTTCGGTCGGGTCAAAGGCGGTTTCACTGTCGATCTTGGCGGCGCGGTTGCGTTCCTTCCGGGTTCTCAAGTGGACGTTCGTCCGGTTCGCGATGCTGGCCCATTGATGGGTCTGAAGCAGCCGTTCCAAATCCTGAAAATGGACCGCCGTCGCGGCAACATCGTTGTTTCGCGTCGTGCTATTCTTGAAGAGAGCCGTGCAGAACAGCGCGCGGAAGTCATCGCGAATATCACCGAAGGCGACGCGGTTGACGGTGTGGTCAAGAACATCACCGAATATGGTGCGTTCGTTGATCTCGGCGGTGTTGACGGTCTGTTGCACGTGACTGATATGGCATGGCGTCGTGTGAACCACCCTTCCGAGATCGTACAGATCGGTGAGACGGTTAAGGTTCAGATCATCAAGATCAACAAAGAGACCCACCGTATCAGCCTTGGCATGAAGCAACTGCAGGACGATCCTTGGGATGCTGTTGAAGCGAAATACTCGCTTGGTACGACACATCAGGGCCGCGTGACGAACATCACCGATTACGGCGCATTCGTTGAGCTGGAAGCCGGTGTTGAAGGTCTGGTCCACGTTTCAGAAATGTCCTGGACGAAGAAGAACGTTCATCCGGGCAAAATTGTTTCGACCTCTCAGGAAGTCGAAGTGATGGTTCTGGAAATCGACAGTGCGAAACGTCGTGTTTCGCTTGGTTTGAAGCAGACAATGCGCAACCCATGGGAAGTATTCGCGGAAGCCAACCCTGTTGGTCAGAACGTCGAAGGCGAAGTGAAGAACATCACGGAGTTCGGTTTGTTCATCGGCCTTGAGAACGATATCGACGGCATGGTTCACCTTTCGGACCTCAGCTGGGATCAGCGCGGCGAAGATGCGATCCAGGACTTCCGCAAGGGCGACACGGTGAAGGCCGTTGTTACCGAAGTGGACGTCGAGAAAGAGCGTATCTCTCTGAGCGTCAAAGCGCTTGATGACAGCTTCACCGAAGTTGTTGACGGCGTGAAGCGCGGTTCGATCATCACGGTTGTTGTGACGTCAATCGAAGATGGTGGCGTCGAGGTTGAATACGAAGGCATGAAGTCATTCATCCGTCGCTCCGACCTTAGCCGTGACCGTGCAGAGCAGCGCCCTGACCGGTTTGCAGTTGGCAACAAGGTTGACGTGCGCGTCACGAATGTTGACGCGAAGACCCGCCGTTTGGGTCTTTCGATCAAAGCACGCGAGATCGCAGAAGAGAAAGAGGCCGTCGAACAGTATGGTTCTTCCAGCTCGGGCGCATCGCTTGGCGACATCCTTGGCGCCGCTCTGAAGGGTGACGAAAAGTAAGACTTGCCCCGTGCTATGGGACAGTGAAGCCCGCGGTTTTTTCCGCGGGCTTTTTTGCATTTTGGGAGCCTGTCCAGAGGGCAATGTATGCGCCTTCGGCCACGAATCGGATTGCTTGCCGCATCGCAGAAAAAACGCCTGCGCAATTTTCGAACCCGGCGAAATCACGAATGGTTCGCGTTTTCTCCCCCTTTTCAGGGCGATAGAGCAATATTTTGGCGCAATTGAGATGCCATATTGGTTTTTTCTGCTGCGTTTTGTGCCTATAGTCATGAGATACACCGCGTCCGGTAGAGACGCGGATTAATTCAAAACAACCTTCGGGGGGAAATATGATCAGATCAGAACTGGTCCAAAAGATTGCAGACGAGAACCCCCACCTTTATCAGCGCGACGTCGAACGTATTGTGTCGACGATTTTCGACGAGATTATTGATACTATGGCACGCGGTGACCGGGTTGAGTTACGCGGCTTTGGTGCATTTTCAGTCAAAAAGCGGGATGCCCGCGTCGGGCGTAATCCGCGTACCGGTGATAGCGTTCAGGTGGAAGAAAAACACGTGCCATTCTTTAAGACCGGCAAACTTCTTCGAGATCGTTTAAACGGAAAATAGGGCAGAGGTGTCCATGCGATACTTACGCTACGGTATTTTGGCCGCACTTGCGATTGTCATGGTGACAATCGCAATTGCAAACCGAGGCCCCATCACGCTTCGGCTTTTGCCGGGGGAATTGACCGGCTTGTTCGGTTTTTCCTGGCAGATTACGTTGCCAGTTTTCGTTGTCTTGCTGATCGCCGTGATGTTCGGTGTGGTGCTTGGGTTCGTCTGGGAATGGATCCGGGAACACAAGTATCGCCGGGATGCTGTTGTTGAGCGGCGGTCGCGTGAGCATCTTGAAAAAGAGCTGGGTGCGTCCGGAAAATCTCCGAAGTCGGGCGATGATGTGCTTGCTCTGCTTGAGAGCCGCTAGAGGCTCGGAAAGTTACATTTCCTGAATGACCCGTAGAACGCGCACGAAAATCTGTGGCTTGTCGACACCTGAGACTGCGGCTGCCGCGGTTGAGGCCGGTGCGGCCTTTGTTGGCTTTGTCTTTTTCGACAAATCTCCGCGGAATGTGTCGGTTGAGCAGGCGATGGCGCTTGCCTTGGCAATCCCACCCGGTGTGGTGAAGGTTGCATTGACGGTGAACGCAAGCGATGCGCTGTTAACCAAGCTTACAGAGAAAGTTGCGCTTGATATGCTGCAGCTTCACGGCAACGAGAGCCTTGAGCGGGTGGCTGATGTGCAGGCGCGTTTTCGTTTGCCGGTAATGAAGGCGCTCGGTGTTGCCGACGAAAGCGATCTATTGGCGGTTGAGGCTTATGCTGCGGTGGCGGACCAAATTCTGATTGATGCCAAGCCACCGAAAAATTCGGTTTTGCCGGGGGGCAATGGGCTTGCGTTTGACTGGCGGTTGATGGCCGGACGGCGGTTTGCGTGCCCTTGGATGCTTGCAGGCGGATTGACGCCGGAGAATGTCGCCGAGGCGATTTCTTTAACGGGCGCGCGTCAGGTGGATGTGTCGTCGGGGGTCGAGAGCTCTCCGGGGGTGAAGGACATTGCGGCGATCAGTGCATTTATCGAGGCCGCTGGGTGAGCGCTGTGTTTCGCGTGGCGGGGCGCCGGGACGTTGGCGCGGCAGTCGATTTGTTGCGCGATGACGGGCTGGGACAAACCCGTGAGACGGCAGCACCCGAGGCTTATCTGGCGGCATTTGCCGAGATGATGGCTGTGCCGGGCAATCGGCTGATTGTCGGCGAGCGCGACGGCGAGATCGTTGCGACCTATCAGATCACGATTATCCCTGGGATTTCGTTGGCGGGCGCGCGGCGTGCCCAAATCGAGGGGGTGCGTGTGGCGTCCGGGGTGCGTGGGCAGGGGGTTGGCGCGCTTTTGATTTCGGACGCCGAGGCGCGATCGCGTGCGGCGGGAGCGGTTTTGTTGCAGCTAACGATGAACCAAAGCCGCGAGGAATCCCGGCGATTTTATGAGCGTGAAGGCTTTGTGGCGAGCCACTTCGGGTTCAAGAAATCGCTTTGAGGCCGGGTGCGGCCTCTGGAGAGCTTTAATCAGAACGAAGCGGATTTGCGGCGGTTGGTCTGAGGGGATCAGTTGCCGAAGATTTCGTTCAGGACGTTGAGGATGACGCGCTCCACGGTGTTGTCGCTGCCGGAGGTTGCCCCACGTCTTGGGCGTTGTTCTGTCGCGATCGGAGGCGCGGGGCCGGGGGAGGTCATGGGGAGGTCTCGTACTGGCAGGCCTTCGTGGACGCGGGTCATGGTTTCGCGCCAGATCTCAGCTGGCAGACCGCCGCCCGTGACGCCGGACAGTGGCGTGTTGTCGTCATAGCCCATCCAGATGCCTGCAACATAGTCTGCGGTGAAGCCGATGAACCATGCGTCGCGCGCGGCTTGCGTTGTGCCGGTTTTTCCGGCGGAGGGGCGATCGGCGAGGCGGGCCCGGGTGCCTGTGCCTCGGGTGATGACTTCACTCATCATATAGGTGAGGTCGCGGGCCGCCTTTTCGGTGATGACGCGCTCGCCAATGCCGCCTTCTTGCGCCAAAAGCGGGTCGCTGTCGCCCTTGAGGCTAAGTTCGACGAGGCCATAGGGCGAAACGGACGAGCCACCGTTCAGAATTCCCGCATAGGCGCCGGTCATTTCCAAAAGTGTCGATTCAGACGTGCCAAGTGCCAGGGCGGGGCCAACAGCAAGGTCACTTTCGATGCCGAAATCGGAGGCGATTTTCACGACGGCTTCGCGGCCGACGCGATCGAAGACTTTCACGGCTGGAATGTTCAGTGACTGCGCGAGAGCTTCGGTGAGAGTGACCAAGCCCTTGTAATCTCGAGTATAATTCGAGGGGCACCATTGGCCTGAGCCGGGGACGTCCATGCAGAGGGGGGCGTCTGTTACGGTATCATTGGGCGAATAGCCAAGGTCGAGGGCGGCGCCGTAGACGAAGGGTTTGAAAGCCGAGCCGGTTTGTCGTTTGGCTTGTATGGCGCGGTTAAACTGGCCCGCAATGCCACGGAATTTGCGCCCGCCGACCATGGCGCGGACGGCACCGTCGGCGCTCATGACGACGATTGCGGCCTGGGCTTCGCTGCCTTGACGGACTTTGTTGTCGAAGACCCATTGAAGAGCCTCTTCCGCAGAATTCTGGATGTTCTGGTCGAAGGTCGTGCGGATGACGACGTCTTCTGTCGTATCTTCGGTCAGGAAGGCAGGGCCCTGATCCATGACCCAATCGGCGAAATATCCCCCCGCGCGGGCTTCGGCGGCCTCAGAAAGCTCGGCCGGGTTATCGCGGGCGAAGCGGGCTTCGTCTGCGGTCAGGATGTTCTGATTTTCCATCAACCCGATGATCAGGTTCGCGCGATCGCGGGATCGTTGGAGGTTTGCGGTGGGCGCGTAGCGTGTTGGCGCTACAAGGAGGCCTGCGAGCATGGCGGCTTCGGAGGGCAGAAGTTCGTTGGCAGAGCGGCCGAAGTAACGTTGCGCGGCGGCCTCGAACCCGCGTGAGCCTGCTCCGAGGTAGGCGCGGTTCAGGTAGATCGTGAGGATGTCGTCTTTGGAATAGCGGAGTTCCATCGCCATGGAATAGACGGCTTCTTTCAGCTTGCGTGTTAGCGTGCCGCGGCGGCAGTCGGTTTCGTATTCAGCTTCGGTCAAGCCTGCTGCAGGATCGAAAGGGCTGCCGAGGCAAAGTAGCTTTGCGGTTTGTTGGGTAATGGTCGAGCCGCCGTGGCCCGAAAGTGGGCCGCGTCCTTCGGACAGGTTGATGCGGACAGCGCTTGCGATGCCGCGCGGAGAGAGGCCGAAGTGGTCGTAAAAGCGGCGGTCTTCGGTTGCAATGATTGCGTTCTTCAGAAAAGGCGAAACGGTTTGCGCCGTGATTTGGCCGCCGAATTGTTCGCCGCGCCATGCAAAGACCTGTCCGGTGCGATCAAGCATCGTGACCGAGCCTCGGGCGCGACCATCGAGGAGGTTTGTGATGGGCGGCAGCGTTGCGGCATAGAAGATAACCGCGCCACCGATAAGCATGGTGGCTATTGCAGTGACGCGCCACCCGATGCCCCAGACAAGGCGCACAAGCGCGCGAAACAGCCAGACGAACGGGTTTCGGGACCGGACGCGTTGCGCCGGTTTCTTGCGTGTTGCCTTTGTTTTACGGGGCTTTGCTGCGGTTGCTTTTTTTGCGCTTCGTTTATCTGCAATCAACGGCGGACGCCCTCTGCCCGTGCCACTCATACTCTTTGGGTCCAATGCTGCTCTGCTTCTAACATAGGGACTGCTTTAGTGAATGTGGAGTGGGATTTCTGTGCAGATCGCTATGACATGACTTTGCCGTCCGCCTAAAAATTAATCTAAAGTACTAATTTGCGCAAAAATTGTGCAACTATGTCCCTTTTGCCCTGCTATCAGCCCCCTGCTTCCTTGCCGCCGCGCCGCAGCAAGGTTCTTTGACGTCCCGTAATGCGGGCGAAGGGGTCCGCTTAGTCGGAAGGGGAACGATGAAACTTATCATTGCAGCAATTAAGCCGTTCAAGCTTGAGGAGGTGCGCGAGGCGCTCACGTCCATCGGGGTGCGCGGTATGATGGTGACTGAGATTAAGGGCTTCGGCTCGCAGTCGGGTCATACGGAGATCTATCGCGGCGCAGAATACGCCGTGAATTTTGTGCCGAAGGTCAAAATTGAAATCGTGGTCGCTACCAGTATGGCTGACCAAGTCGTCGAGACAATCGCAACCACGGCCAAGACCGACAAAATCGGCGACGGCAAAATCTTCGTTCTCGATGTGCAAAGCGCTGTGCGGGTTCGCACCGGCGAGACGAATGATGACGCAATCTAATCCACGCAGAAAGGGATTTACTCAGATGAACTATAAGACACTCATATCTGCGTCGGCTGGAGCTGCTTTGCTGCCAACGTTCGCACTGGCACAGGATGCTGCGCCAGACATTCAACCTTATATTCTCACGACACTATTGTTTCTTGTTGGTGGTTTCCTTGTTTTCTGGATGGCCGCTGGTTTTGCGATGCTTGAGGCAGGGCTTGTGCGTTCGAAGAACGTCACAATGCAGCTGACTAAGAATATAGCGCTCTTTTCGATCGCGTCGATTATGTACTGGTTGATCGGCTTTAACCTGATGTACCCTGGCGATGGCTGGTGGGTATCGGGCTGGATGGGTCCGTGGTTCTCGATCACCGCGCTTGAGCCAGTTGGTCTGGCGGCTGCGGATGCGTCGCTTGATTATGCGTCCGTTGGATCCGACTTCTTCTTCCAGCTGATGTTTGTGGCAGCGACTGCGTCGATCGTTTCGGGTGTTTTGGCGGAGCGTATCAAGCTGTGGCCATTCCTGATCTTCGTCACGGTCCTGACCGGTGTCATGTATCCGATCTCGGGTTCCTGGCAGTGGGGCGGCGGCTGGCTTTCTGAGATGGGTTTCTCGGACTTCGCTGGTTCGACGATTGTTCACTCGGTCGGTGGTTGGGCTGCTTTGGCTGGTGCGCTGGTGCTTGGTGCGCGACTTGGCAAATACAAGGACGGTAAGGTCATTCCGATGCCTGGTTCGAACCTGGCGCTGGCGACTTTGGGTACGTTCATCCTGTGGCTTGGTTGGTTCGGCTTTAACGGTGGTTCGCAGCTTGCGGCCGGTACAGTTGGCGACATCACAGACATCTCGCGGATCTTTGCCAACACCAACATGGCTGCTGCTGCCGGTGCGATCGCCGCGCTGGTCCTGACGCAGATCATGTACAAGAAGGTTGATCTAACGATGGTTCTGAACGGAGCGCTTGCCGGTCTGGTGTCCATCACAGCTGAGCCGCTAGCCCCGACTTTGTTTGGTGCGCTTTGGATCGGTGCTGTCGGCGGTGTGATCGTGGTCTTTGCGGTTCCGTTCCTTGACAAGCTGAAGATCGACGATGTGGTCGGTGCTATCCCGGTTCACCTGTTTGCAGGTATCTGGGGCACCATCGCGGTTGTCTTTTACAATGGCGATGCGAGCCTTGTGACACAGATCACCGGTATCGTTGCTTACGGCGTGTTCACCTTCGTGGTCAGCTACATCCTTTGGATGGTGCTGAAGGGCGTGATGGGCATCCGGGTGAGCGAAGAAGCGGAAATCCAGGGCCTCGATACATCCGAGCTTGGTATGGAAGCCTACCCAGACTTCTCGAAAGGCTGATCCTCCCTTCTTTTCAGCTAAAGAGTGACTTGCCCGGGCGTTCGCGCCCGGGCTTTTTCGTTTGTAACCCATATGAATGTGGCGGACGTGCGGCTGAAATATGGCGTAAACGCCCAGATTGCGCCCTAAAATGGCCATAGAGATAATCTATAAAAGTTTTTGTAAATCTTTGTGTTAGTGAGTGTTTGGTTATGAGTGAGATTTCTATATACCTTCCGTACGTCCTTTTTTCTGCGCCGTTCATCGTGGCTGCGATCGTATTGATCAAAGCTCGTTTGGATGCACGGCGTGCAGAGCACTCCGCTGACTACGAGCGTTTTATCTGGCCCGAACAGCCGGAAGAGCCTGAAGCGGACGAGCGTCCTATTCAGCGTAGATACGTTTCTTACAGCACTTAAAAAGCAGGGCCCGCTGACGGTCAGCCCGCGCTTTTGCGCCGTGCTGTCCTGACAGCCGTCGGAGTATTGTTCCGTGCGGACGCGGGCCCTCAATTTTTCAGTGGGGGCTGATCAGAGGGATGACGTCATGGAATTGCTAACAATCGCCGGAATTATACTTACGGCTTCAATACTTGAGTCGCTTTTTGGAGTGGTCTTTGGGCGTCGGAGACCAAAAGAGGTCACAGAGGCGCCTCTCGATAATCTGACTGAGCGGCGCTACTCGCGGCTTGGGTCGGAATACGAGACGCCGGGCGCAGATCAGGCGGTGTGAGCGCCATCCGCAAGTGATTTGACGAAAGCGAGCACGTCGGCCGGGCTTAGGCCGTTTGCGATCTTCTCGACAATGGCCGAGCCAACAACAACACCGTCCGCGACGCGGGCGATATCAGCGGCACCTTCGGGCGTCTTGATCCCAAATCCGACAATGATCGGCAGATCGGTCGCGGATTTTATGCGTGCGACTTCGGGACCGACGTCTGTTGCGACAGCGCTTGCGGCGCCAGTGATCCCGGTAATCGAGACGTAGTAGACGAAGCCGGAGGTGTTTTGCAGCACGGTCGGCAGGCGTTTGTCGTCCGTGGTGGGTGTGGCAAGCCGGATGAAGTTCAGGCCCGCCTGTTGCGCCGGAATGCAAAGTTCGGCATCTTCCTCGGGTGGCAAGTCTACCACAATAAGGCCGTCGATGCCGGCGGCTTTGGCGTCTTCTAAAAAAGTATCCGCGCCGCGCGAATAGATCGGGTTGTAGTAGCCCATCAGAACGATCGGTGTGGTGTCGTCTTCCTGGCGGAAAGAGCGCGCCAGATCGAGTGTCTTTTGCAGCGTCATGCCGCCTGCAAGCGCGCGTTGCCCTGCAAGCTGGATGGTCGCGCCGTCGGCCATTGGATCGGTGAAAGGCAGTCCAAGTTCGATGACATCGACGCCCGCGGCGGGCAGGCCGCGCACGATTTCAAGTGATGTGTCGAAGTCGGGGTCGCCTGCCATCATGTATGTGACGAAGGCTTTACGGCCCTGGGCCTTCAATTCAGCGAATTTTGCGTCGATCCGGGTCATTGCAGCGCTCTTTCTTTATCTCGACTTTCGTGTCGCGCAATGCGGCGATGTTTGCAAGTGGGAGGGGAAACTTTCAGACCGCCATGGACATCGTGAGGCGGACTTCTTAGCTCGAAGCCCATAAATTATATCTCTGCAATCCTTCTCCCGCCGTTGTCGATTGCCTTTGCGGGCCGTCCGTTCCTTGGAGTTCTGGTGTTTTTGCTTTGGATTCCGGCGTTGATTTTCTCGGGCGGGCTGACGCATCCGATGGATATTCTGCTGGCGTGGTTCATCATTTTTCAGGCCGCGACCGCGCGTGCAGAGCGCGATTACGGTGGCGGCGCTTGCACCTTTGGGGGGCGGGCGGTAGAGCCTTCTCCCAACACGGGCAGGGAGAGCGCCAGATGGGCTTTAAGATGGGTATTGTGGGGCTGCCAAACGTTGGTAAGTCGACATTGTTCAATGCGTTGACGCGGACCGCGGCGGCGCAGGCGGCGAACTTTCCGTTCTGTACGATCGAGCCGAACGTCGGCGAGGTTGCGGTGCCGGACACGCGGCTTGATACGCTTGCCGAGATTGCGAAATCGAAGACGATTATTCCGACGCGCATGACGTTTGTCGATATTGCCGGTTTGGTGAAGGGCGCGTCCAAGGGCGAGGGGCTTGGCAACCAGTTTTTGGCGAACATTCGCGAGGTCGATGCGATTGCTCATGTGCTTCGGTGCTTCGAAGACGGTGATGTGACACATGTTGAGGGCCGTGTTGATCCGGTAGCCGATGCCGAGACGATTGAAACCGAGTTGATGCTGTCCGATCTTGAATCGATCGAGCGGCGTTTACAGAATATCGTGCGCAAAGTGCGTGGCGGCGATAAGGAAGCGGTCCAGCAGGAGCGGCTTTTGAACGAAGCGCGTATTGTGCTTGAGAACGGCCAGCCCGCACGGACGGTTGAGGTGTCTGATGACGATGCCAAAGCCTGGGGCATGCTGCAGCTTTTGACGTCCAAGCCGGTTTTGTTCGTCTGCAACGTGGCGGAGGATGAGGCATCCGAGGGCAACGCTTTGTCCGCGCGGGTCGCGGCGATGGCGGCAGAGCAGGGTGCGGCATCGGTGGTAATATCGGCGAAGATTGAGGAAGAGATCAGCCA
>CAJQNG010000043.1 GCA_905479635.1 uncultured Boseongicola sp.
CCGAAATTATTACGCGTGGACGAATTGCAGTCCTTGTGGACTATCTTCAAAGTATTCAGGAATGAAGCGGCCGCTGAGTGGAAATCTGCGCCGCTGAAATTGTCGATATTCTACGCCCCTAGGGCGACTGTGTCCGCAGACCAGTCATCCAGCTCGGTTGCAGCGGAGGTCTGCTTTCGACCCGTTTGCTGACCTTTGCTCGGCGCGCTCCGTTGGCAACAGCAGCTCTGAGCCTTACCGGGCTACGAGGTAAGGCATTGCGCGGGCACGTCGGGATCGAGGCGGGCCGAATTGAGCGGTCTGTGTCTCCCGGTTGGACCGGGTTGGCGATCCGCGGCTAGTGGCTTGGGCGTTATTCGGCCATACCAGCCTTTTCCAACATGTCAGCAAAGTATTCGACATCTGCGGGATCGGGGAACGGCATAATCCTGCGAACCGCTGAGAGGCGATAGTTCGGTGTCGTGCGCGCCAATTGAGCCGTTAGTTCGCGCGCTTCGTCCAGCCGGTCAAGTGCGGCGTAGGTGGCCGCACAGTAAGCCAGCGCATTCGAGTGTCCCGGCATGAGGGTGACCTGCAGTTGCAGATCCGGTAGAGCCTCTTCGAGACGGCGAAGCAAAAAAAGCGCCCGGCAGCGGAAGCCGATATTCAAACCCGGCGAAAGTGGGTTCATGCGAATGGCGAGGTCAATCTCCTCAAGTGCCTTTTCGGGCTGGCCGCAAAAGGCAAGAATATAGCACCAGATACCACGGTAATAGGCGCCGCTGGGATTTAGCTCGACGGCGCGCTCCAGATGCTTGACGGCGCGGACATAGTCGCGGTTTTTCCACATCTCAGCCATTCCAAGCATGGCGTGAGCGAGCGGATCAAGAGCGTCTTCGCCGACCGCGCGTTTGGCGGATACAAGCGCGTGATCAAAGCTTCTTGGCTGGTCCGCGACCCAAAAGTTGTTACCCTCATTGAGGTGAGTTAGCGCGATGATTGCGTGGGCTCGCGCCGATGAGGGATCGAGATCCACAGCCCGTTTCGCCGATTGGCGCGCAAGGACATTGTCATCGGGTTCGACCCGGAAGCCGTGTTCGATTGCCCGCAGCACGTGGTCATAGGCGTCAACGCTGTCTGTGCTGAGCGACGTTGTGCGGCGATAACGCTCGTGCGCAATTTGCCCTGCGAGGGTCGCCACTATCACTCCGGTTATCTCGTCTTGAACCGCGAAGACGTCGACCAACTCGCGGTCATAGCGCTCAGACCAGACCTCTTGTCCAGTGAGCGCGTCAACAAGGCGCGCGGTCACGCGAATTCGGTTCCCTGCGCGACGGACGCTGCCTTCGGCAATATATTGAACCCCCAAGGCGTGAGCGATCTCGCACAAAGGCCGGTCGCGGTCGCGGAAGGCGAAAGAGGAATGCCGCGCGATGACGAAGAGTTCCTTGTGGCGCGACATCTCTGTAATAATGTCGTCAGTGATCCCATCCGAGAAGTAAGACTGCTCGGCGTCGCCGGACATATTCTCGAAGGGAAGCACGGCAATGGAAGGTTTGTCGGGGAGCGGCGGTGCGGCGGGTTCGGTTTCAATCTCAAACCGAAAGCCGCGTTTTGGGATCGTGCGGATAATTTTCTGAGCGCTGCCGTCATCGCCAAGGATTTTTCTGGCAGTGTTGATGCGGGATGCTATGGCGGAATCCGAGACGATCCGCCCGTCCCAAACCGCTTCGATTAGATCGTCGCGGGATAGAACTTGGCCCGGATGCTTGGCGAGATAGGCGATCAGAGTGAAGACCTGAGGCTCTATTGCAACCGGCGCGCCGTCTCGGCGGATTTCACCCCGGCTAAAGTCCAGCTCGATAGCTCCGATTTTGACGATCTGCGATTCTGTTCCACCCATCTCCTTAGAAAACCACGGTTCCAGGGCGTTTCCAACGATTTCTGGATGGAAATGGAAGAATTCTGGATGACTTCAGGACAGCGGCTGGAAGCGTGACGTCAGCGAAATTGCGAAGGTGATCTTGTCTTCAAACGCAACCCAAGAAGGAAAACCGAGATGACCCGCAACCAGACCGAACTTTTCAAAACCGCAAGTTCGATTGCAGAAAAGAAGATCCGACAGGCGCGTGCCATGCAAGCCGCAGAGACGCGGGATTTGGTGAGACAGACTGTGAAGGCAATTGTCACTAAGGTCCGCCGCAGCAAAGAAAGCCGCACAGCGAGACGCAATAGCGTGATGCGCAGCTGAGCGTGAGCTTTGCTAAATAACCTGGCAGCGCCAAGGCCCTAAATAGACCTCTCACGGTGGAAATCGACACTGGGCTGCGGACACGCTAACAACATCGAAAGTGAAAATTGTTTTAGCTCGATGACAGATAGAAAAAGGACTTGGACGTGATTGAGGTTCCACCAAAACTTACAGTAAAAACGAATTTTCGGCGTCCGAGCGATACCCAAATCGCAGCGTTTCAGGGTATTCCAACAGGCTTTGTCGTCGATGCCATGTTTGGTGGCGGAGCACTTTCTCAAAACATTCAGCCGCTTGGCGGTGGTCGTGAACTCAATTGCGTTGCTGCTGGACCAGCATTGACCGCGGAATGTGGTGCCGCTGATGTGCTGGCACTTTTTGCGTCACTCAAATTTATTCGACCCGGTGACGTCGTTGTTTCCGCGTTTTCAGCACACTCTGGGTGCGCTGCCGGTGGAGATGGACTGGTCGGAATGATGAAAAATTGTGGCGCTGCGGGTTTTGTCACAGATGGTCCGCTCCGCGACTATCACGGTATAGTTTCGGTTGGATTGCCAGTTTGGTGTACGGGGATAACTCCGGGATCGCCGCACGTGTCTGGACCTGGATCAGTTGGCTTCCCTGTCCAGATAGGTGCGCAAGAGGTTGAGAACGGCGATATGATCGTAGCCGATCAAGATGGTGTCGTGGTCGTTCCATTCGAGCGTCTGGATGAGGTGATCGACAACCTGGAACGCATTCGGAGCGCCGAGCAGGCGCAGGACGACAAGATAGCCAGAGGGATGCGCCTTCCAGATTGGGTGGAGCAGTTCTTGGCAAGTGACCAAGTCGCTTACAAAGATTGAAAGCGACTTGGGAAAAGCTTTGATCTCAATGGCAGCAAAGTCCGGAGGCTGTGTGAAAACTCGGGATTCTTCATGATTTCGCGCCGCTCGTTTTCGGGAGTTGCTAATTTGATGGTTCAGCTTGACCAGAGCGTGCCCAAATCTGGCAATTTTTGGCATTTGTAAAAGCTCTCGGTAGTTTTCACACAGCCTCTCCGCACAGCGAAACCTGACGCATCGAGCAACTAACGACGGCTTCGAGCCCTAAGTAACCTCGTATCTTGAAGTGACCAAACCAGATGGAAATGACTTCGACTCTAAAAGGTGCAGGTCAATATCTGCATCCAAACTCCCGAACATCCTTTTGCCCGCTCCGATAAGGATCGGAACAATTGTCACGGTCATATCTGCGATCAATCCTTCGCGCATGAAGCTTTGAATGATTTTTCCGCCGTCGACATAGGCACGCTTCCAGCCTTGTTCCGACAGGGACGCCATTAGCTGTCGAGGTGCG
>CAJQNG010000044.1 GCA_905479635.1 uncultured Boseongicola sp.
TTGCGGCGAGGCAACCACAAGCACTGCGAAGCGCCCGTTTTCCGCTAAGACGCTTCGCACGGCCGCGAGCGCGTCTTGAGGCGACTGGAACAGCATCAGGCCAAGCCGGCAGGTTGCCGCATCAACGCGCAGTCTGCTTTCGGATAGGCCTTCGGCTGGGCCGTGCAGCGTTTCCACATTGGTCAGCCCGGCGGTGGCGACATTGGAGGCCACGAAAGTCAGCATTTTTGACGCGATGTCGTTTGCAAAAACCCGGCCAGACGGCCCCACACGCCGAGCGGCGTGAATCGTTTGGCTGCCTGCGCCACAGGCAAGATCCAACACTCGCATGCCCGCCTTAATGTTGGCCGCATCCAGCATTTGTTCAGTCGCCTCGGTCGCCGCGCCCATCAATTCGGCTTCCCATCTTGCCCAGCCCGGCGCGGCTGAATCCCAAATACCCTCGTTTTCGTGTTTGCCATTTCCGGCCATCGCACCCATCCTCCCTGAAAGTGATGCCTTAGGTTACACTGCATTTCAGCTCGCTCAAGAGCCCAGCCAGACCAGGTTTTGCGTACAAAGAAGTGTTTCCTGCGCGATGTGCAGATGCCGACGATGGTTTGCTTCCAGTAAATCGCGGAATTGCCTGAGGATTCCCGCCCAATACCGGACCTTCGTTCAATCTGCAGCTAACGGCAGGTTCGAGCCCTGTACGGAAGTCTGGTTGTGCCGCAGCATAGGTCGCTACTGCCGGAAACCTTAGTCGTCCACCGAACGAACTTCACGCGCCGGATTTCCCGCCACGATCATCCGCGGAGCAACATCCTTTGTGACGACCGATCCCGCGGCGACAACAGCGCCATCTCCAATTCTCGCTCCGGGTAGAATTATTGCTCCTGCGCCGATCCACGCATAATTGCCGACTGTGATGGACAACGCATAATTAACAACCCTGAACGGCAGCGTGTCGCCCTCCTTTGGCGGCTTATACCGGTCCTCTGGGCGCAACGGGTGGGTGTCAGTAATAAACTGGACGTTGGGCCCAACCGCAACAAAATCCCCGAGTGTGATCATCTTTGCATCAAGAAACGTGGCGCCAAAGTTTACGAAGGTCCAGGTCCCAATCTTGACGTGTCGGCCATACAGAAAGGTGAAAGGTGAAAGGTGAAAGAACCAATGCGGGACCGCTTCCCTGAGCAAACAATCCTTTTGCGGCCTCGATACGCCTTTCAGATTTTGGAGTTTTCAACAAAATAAGCGCATAGCAGAAGTGTCAAAATCTTGCTGCGTGCGCTCGCAGTGCAAAAACCTGCGGCGTCACCGCGAAATCGCTACTACAACGCAGAGAGGAATACGGCCATTTCGGCAGTAGAGTAGCAAATTTGAAACGATGGATTCACACGACGCGGACTTTCCAAACTTATGCTGTAGGCATGCAAATGTCAGGTTCGAGCGTGTCGCGGCGAGATGACATCCCGGCTGCACCCGAATGCCGGTGATCTATTTGGTCTTTGGTAAATTGGCGATCAGGCAAAAGGCATTGGCCCAGCCGATATCAAAATATTGCTGCCAAGCGGAAATTGAACGATCGAGGCCTCTGCCTGATTGAGAACTGAAAGCATCGGGTTTCGCCGTCATTATCTGGTCGGAATTCCCATTTATTTGAGGCACAGCGTTACCTCGCAAGCATACTTTCAGGCTTCGTGTCGATTGAGCCAACGTTCGCACGCTAGTCGCCCACGTGCGCCAACGTCGAGAAACGGTCTAGGAGGCAAGAGACTTGGCTGACCAAGGCTCTGGATGTCGGCGATCAAAGGATTGTCAACACCACAGGCAAGGTCAGCGGCAAGAATTCCGCTAAATGTGCCTTTTGCCACACCCATTGCGTTCTGACATACAGCGGACCACACATTCGGAGCCAGTTGCCCGAAACCCGGAGCGCTGTTTTTCGACAGGCAAACAAAACCGCTCCATGTATGTTCCATGTCCACATCGGGCAGCATGGGAAACCGTTGATCAAACAACGCCTTGTGGCGGCGCTTTACAGCGGCGATTTCAGAGGCCGAGACGCGTTGGTTCGGACAATAATTCAGACCATGGCGAATGATGATCCGGTGATCATTGGTGTAACGCATGGTGATGCCGACAAAGGCATTGGCCGGGGTCATGCCCCACGGCTTTTCAACGCCGTATGTCTTCTGTTCGTCCTCTGTCAATTTGCGCGTCATGCTGCAATGGGCAACCAGGTGAAGCAACCGGTTGCGGTAGTAGCCAAATTGCTGTGAAAACCCGTTGGTTGCCATGATCAGTTTCGCGCTGCGCAGAGACCCAAGCGCCGTCTTGAAATGAACTCCATTTTCGAAGGTGGCTTCTTGGACCGGCGAATTTTCATACAGCGTCACATTGCATGGCAGCGTGTCTGCCAGCCCCCGCGTCAATGCCGATGGATTGAGCAGCGCCCCGCCCGGTGTGTAGATTGCTGCTGTGAAATGCTCAGAGCCGATTACTTGGGCAATATCGGGCTTTTCAACCCATTCAAAGGGCTCGCCGAGTGCCTCCAGTTCTTTGGCGAAGGGTACCAATACCTGCTTCAAGCCGCGCGGCGACACGGCGGCATGATACTTGCCATCACGGGACCAATCGCAATCGATATCGTTAATTTTTATGGCTTCATCAAGATCACCAACCGCCATTTTGGCCAAACGCATGAACCGATGTGACCCGTCCAGTTCATCAAGTGACGCCCCCACGTTGTGTGGCAGATCAACCGCAAATCCGGAATTACGCCCGGACGCGTTCTCTCCAGCGGCGCCAGCCTCGATTACAGCGATGTGTTGTTCCGGGCAGTTCTTTGCCAGACGCCGGGCCGCAGCAAGACCTGCAAAGCCAGCACCAAGAACGACCCAATCAGCCGTCAGGTCACCAACCAGCGCAGGCTTTGGGGTACGGGGTGCAAGGATTGCGCTCCAGCCATTGGTTTTGTCGTCGAGGGGGAGTCGTTTGATCCGCATAGCCGCGCTCTCAACTTTTGTCGCGGTGCATAACCCCGGCTGCCAAAAAGCCCCCGTCAACGCCGAGCACATGGCCAGTGACATAGCCTGCCTGCTCACTTGCCAGAAATACAGCTGTGAACGCTGTTTCATCCGGGCTGCCGTATCTGTCCATTGGAATTCCGGCCCGGTAAACGCGGCGCGTTTCGTCGGAATGCATTTTCGCCACCAATTCGGTTTCAATTGCACCCGGGGCCAGCGCATTGGCTGTAATGCCATGTCGGGCCAGTTCAACCGCCATCACTTTGGTCAGCCCAACGACGCCCGCCTTGGCCGCGCCATAAGCTGCCCGCCCGGTGCCGCCGCGCAGCCCGGCGGTGGACGACAGCGTCACAATGCGCCCGTAGCCTTGCGGAACCATCTTTTTCGCCGCCGCCTGAGCGCAATAGAACGTGCCTGACAGATCAATGTCGATCAGGCGTTGCCATTCTTCGGGTGTGGTTTCAAGAAAACTGCGTTCAATCCCGACGCCCGCACTATGCACCAGAATATCCAGCCGCCCAAACCGCTCCATGACCGCATCAGCTATCGCATTGGCACTTTCCGGGTTGGCGGCATCAAGCGTCAGCGCTGTGGCGCGATCCGCGCCCAAATCTTTTACAACCGCCTCGGCCCCTTCGGTGTTGCGATCAGCGATGGCAACTCTGGCCCCCAGCCCGATCAGTTGTGTGGCCACCGCACGGCCAATCCCACTCGCCCCGCCGGTCACCAGCGCCACCCTGCCGGTGAAATCCAGCTGTGCGGACATTTGACCGTTCATCATTCGATACCTCTGTTCAGATCAAACCAGCATGCCACGTGCGGCGACCGGGATCACTTCAGCGATCTCGCCGCCACGAACCGCCACCAACTGATCCGCCATGTTCACGGCAACGCAGACGTGATTTGGGATCACACGCACGATATCGCCAACCACCGGCTTGTTGTTGCATCTCGAAAGGTCGAGAAATCCATGCTCTTCTGCGAATTTGTGGATGCGCGCCTCAGGATGCTCCATGATCAAACCAAAGCCTTCCAGACCGCCGGTGTCGGACGTCAAAGTCTTGGAGCCTGCGTCCAGAATGCCCCTCTCTTCGCCGCCGCGACTGACAACGCTGGTAAACACCTGAAGCGCGCAATCGCCCAGGGTTGCAAACTTTTCTTCAATCATCATGCGATCGTTGAAAATGCAGGTGCCTGCGCGATGTTCGGTAGCGCCTTTCAGCTTTCCGATATTGGCGAAATTGGGGGTTCCACCGGTGGAGATAATCTTGTGTTTGAGGCTCAGAGACGCAAGTCCGGCGGTCATCTCATCCAGAAACACCTGTGTCTGCGGCCAGCTATCAAGTGCTGGATAAAACAACAGCCCTGCAAAGTTCAGCCATGGGTTATCACGGATGATTTGGGCCAGCGCAAGCGCTTCGCGCGGTGTCTCAACACCGGCACGTTTTTGCCCGGTGTCGCATTCGATCATTACATCCAATGGGCGTTCAGCCCGTTGCGCGGCCTCAGAATAGGCGCTAAGCGAAACCGGATTATCGGCGCAAACCTTCAGGGCGACACGCCGCTGCAATGCCGCTAGCCTACCAGAGCGTGCAGCCCCCAACAGGTTGGTTGCGATCACAATATCCGTGATGCCGGCATTCGCCATCACCTCGGCCTCACCCAGTTTTTGGCAGGTGATCCCCCGCGCGCCTGCCGCGATCTGCATCTTTGCCAGAATGGGTGATTTATGGGTCTTGATATGCGGGCGATTGGCAACCCCTGCCGCGTCACACAGCTGCTGGGCGCGGGCGATATTGCGCTCGACCACATCCAGATCAATCACAGGGCACGGCGTGCCGAAACTCTCGATAACGGCGGTCTTAAGCGCAGCCAATTCACCCATTTTTCTCAACCTCTTTGATATGTCCTTCGGCGGCGCGGGCCAAGGCATCTGCATCCAGTTCGATCCCCAGACCCGGTCCCCGCAGAATGGGCAGACGTCCCTCTTGCAACCGCAGGTCAGGAGATTTCACGATGTCCCATTCCAGCAAGTGGTTCATATATTGATTGCCGTCATCCAGATTGGGCAGGGTTGCGCCCACTTGGTTGGCCGCCGTTGTTGTTATTCCGGTCTCGTAAAGACCGTGAAGGCAAATATCTATGCCAGCAGCTTCTGCGATATGGGCCACTTTGCGAAACCGTGCGATGCCACCGGTTTCATGCAGGCCAAGTGTAATCATGTCAGCCGCCTTTTCGCGGCAGACATCATAGGCATCCTGCGGGGTGAAAACCAGTTGATCGGCAGCAATTGCAATCGGGCTGCGGTCGCGGACCTGCGCAAGGGCCGCGATTGATTCCGCGTTAGTTGGCTGTTCCACCATATCGATATCGAACTCGGACATTTTGCGCAGCATCCGTGCGGCCCGCACCGGGGACCAGCTTTCGTTCGGATCCATGCGCAGGCGTTTGTCGGGGCCGACCGCTGCGCGCACCAGTCGCGCAATCTCCAGATCCAATGCATCGCCGCGCCCTACCTTGAAATAAATCACATCACAGCCCGCGGCTGCCATCTCGCGCGCCTCATCGGCGACCTCTTGGGCTGTGGCGCCCTGAGGGAAGCCGAAATAGTGGATCTCGTCGCGCACCGCCCCGCCAAGAAGCTCGTGCACCGCGCGCCCCGTGGCCTTGCCCATCACATCCCAAAGCGCCATCTCCAGACCCGCCAAAACCTGGCCCGAATAGCGCGGTGCACTACAGGTGCCGAGTGCCTGAAACAGGGCATGATAACATTCGCCCATTAGGCGCGTGTTCTCAAACGGGCTGCGGCCGATACATATATCCCCGGCAACGTTCAGATAGGCCTCAATCGCCGGTGCCGACGGAGTTGCGACGCATTCGCCAATGCCTACAAGCCCATCGTCAGTGTGAACCTCTACCAGCACCACACCCGCACCCCGAATAATCCCTTTGGCCCAATGATAAGGTTTCTTGTAAGGCACCAGCAAAGGCGTGGTCGTGATCCGTGTGATTTTCAATGTTCGTTTCCAAAAGTGTTAATTGCCAAGCAGCAAGTCAGGCAAGAAGAGCGCGATCTCAGGGATGAAGGTGGTCAGAAGAAGTGTCGGTAACCAGGCGAATATAATGAAAATCATCGTCGGTCCGATGAGGTCGCGCACCGGTACATTGGTGACCTGCGCCCCGAGATAGAGCAGCGGGGCCGTGGGCGGCGTGATATTCCCCATCCCCAGATTGACCCCCAGGACAGCTGCAAAATGAATCGGGTCCATGCCTGCGTTCTCAGCAATGGGCAGCAGCAGCGATGCACTCAGAATGATGCCGCTGATATCGTCCATCAGCATGCCGATCAAAAGCATGACCAGATTGATCATAAGGATAACAACAATCGGGTTGTCCGAAATCGAATAGATCAAGTCTTCGGCGAGACCTGGTATGTCTTCAAAAATCAGGAACCTGCTGGTGATCAACACCATGAAGATCATCACCATAACCACGCCAATGGTGGTCGCCGAATCCTTCAGGCTTTCGTAGAACGTGTGTAGCGTAAGGCCGCGGTAAAAGAAGAACCCGATCGGGATGGCATAGATCACAGCAACGCCAGCGGCCTCAGTCGGCGTCATGATGCCGCCATAGATCCCACCCAAAATGATAAAGGGCATGAATAGCGCAGGCAGTGCCGTCCAGGTTTTTTTGCTAAGCTGAAAGAAAAACCGCTGTGGGATCTCACTGATCTGAATGCTGGTGTTTTTACGCAGGACCACGAAATTTACGATGATCAGCATCACAGTCAGGATCAGGCCGGGAACAACCGTTGCCAGGAAACACTTGAGCACTGACAACTGGCCCACCCACGCATAGAGCAACTGCGCGCCGCTGGGGGGTATCAGCAGGCCAAGTGGGCTGGCGCTGATGACGAGGGCGGCGGAAAAACCATCGGGATACTTTGCCTTGCGCAGATGCGGCATAATTATCCCGCCAATGCAGGTAAGTGTCGCAGCACCACTGCCGGAAATTGCACCAAACATGGCGCTGGCGACGACGGCGGCAGCACTTAAGCCTCCTCTGAGATGACCGAACATAAGCTCTGCAATCTCGACAATTGGATTGGCGATCTTGCCACGCTGCATGATGTCACCGGCCATAATGAACAGCGGAATGGCCAAAAGGATCACCGAATTCATCTTCCAGTGCCCGGTGGCGAGAAATCCAGAAACATCATAGCCCGCTGTGTAGGCCAGCAGGATCAGAACCCCGCCAAAGGCCAAAGGTACGGACACACCAATTGCCAGCAGGACGCAGATCAGTAGGATTGCAATTGCGATTACCATGTCATGTATTCCCCGCGTCGATGTTTACTTGTTTCGTCGCGTCGCGGGTCTCTGCATATCGGTCCGGCCCGACCTTCAACATCAGATAGATGGCCAAGGCGCTGTAGAAGGCCATGAAAAAGAAGCCCACAAAGATAGCCACTCGGGGAATGAAAAAGGGGATTTTAAGGGCGATCGTTGTCTTCCAGCGTGGATAGTCTGCGATCTCGTTCGCCAGCATCAGATACGCCCAATATAGCACGACCAGCGTGATGCCGAGTTCAATGACAGTGATCGCGATTTTGCGGAGCCACAAAACAGTGTGGTTCTCGGTGATGGCATCCAAAAGATCTGCGTTGATCTGTTTGTCATGGTAAGTGCCAAGCGCACTGCCCAGGAAATAAATCCAGAAACAAATCGGCAGCAGCCACTCTTCATAGGCAAACAGATCGCGTTCCAGAATATATCTGAAGAACACAACGCCAAAGAATGTGATCGGTAGAAGGGGCAGCGATACGACGACCAAAACTGTCTTTATCCGGATCATCAGCCGGACAAGGCCGCGCAGCCCAGGCGGAAGGGCGTCTTCAAACAAGATCATTGGATTTCTGGCCCCCAGATAAAGGGGAATGCCCACTCGTTCGTCAGAGCATTCCCCAATCGTATCATTATAGCGGGATGAGCAGCTTACTCGGCAATTAGTTCATCCATGATGTCCTGGCCGATGATACCAGCCAATTCCGGCCATACATTTTCCTTGATATGGGCGACCATTGCGGCCCGTTCTTCGGGTGTATAATCCAGAATTTCGTAACCGGATTCGACCATCTGATCCATGAAACCCTGACTGCGCTCCCAGGCTTTATCTATTGCGGAGCTAGCAGCTTTTTCGGCAGCCGCCTTAACAACGCCGCGCTGTTCGTCGTTCATCTTGTCCCAGGTCTTCTGACTGGCATAGAGCGACGACGCTTCGATAAACGTATTGACCGGGATGTAATATTTCCCGATATCGGCAACCGCAAAGGTCGTGTAGGCCCATTCCGGGGTGCAACAGATCGCGCCGTCAATCACACCGGATTGCAGCGCCGGAAGCACCTCGGCCCAATTCATCGTCGTTGACCGGTATCCAATGCTTTCGACAGTTTTCTTAGCAATATCCGAACTCCAGACACGGATATTCACGCCCTTGTCGCCAAACCCGGCATGATCGGTCGGCTTTTCACTTGCGACAATGCCGATCAAGCCTTCACCAACAAGACCGAGGGAAACCAGCCCGTGATCGGCCATGATCCCTGAAAGGATTGTATTGAGCTTTGATTCGGGATTGCCATAGACGGCTTTGAGTTCATCAAACGTGGTCACCATTGCAGGCAGGTTCAGGACCTCTAGGCGCGGGTCTGTCTGGGCGTAGACAAAAGCCTGCACCATATCGACGTTGCCGCGAATGGCATCTTCAATCAGTTCCTCGCCGGACCCCAATTGCGATGCAGGGAAATACTTGGCCGTCAGCCCGACATCGGCGGCCTCAATTTCCTTGACCATGTTCTCCATGATCTCAGTGCCAAAGTGCTTTGCTGGCCAAGTGCCCGCGATGCTGAGTTTGATGTCTTCAGCAAAGGCGGCTGTCGAAAGCGATAAAGCCAGCGCCAAGCTCAGAAATGGCTTCCCAATTTGTTGTATTCTCATTGATGCAAATCTCCTCTGTCATTTGTCGGGCCATCCGGCGCGATCTTTTTGTTACCTCGCGAGGTTGACTCTGAATCGCGCTATTGTCTTGTATGTATCAGACATTCAAAAGAACATATCAGACTCATTGAAAGCGCGTGATGTGACCGACATGCAAAACATCTTCCCACCACCGCCGCCCGCGCCGACGATAGAACCTGATCTGCGCGTTTCATTTATTCTGGCGCCCCGCTTCACCCTTGTGTCGTTTGCGGGCTTCATTGACTGCCTTCGCCACGCCGCAGACGAGGCCGATTTTGGCAGGCAGATCTATTGCCAGTGGGCCGTCGCCGCGCCAAATCTGGAGCCAATCGAAGCCAGTTGCGGTATATCCATCACGCCCAACGCATCCTTTAGCGAGGCCACGGACGTGGACTATCTGATTGTGGTCGGCGGCCAGTTGCCATGGAGCCTGGATTTGCCTGATGAAACGTTTGACTATCTGCGCGCTGCGCATGCAAACGGCACCAAGATCATTAGCCTGTGTACAGGGAGTTTCATCCTCGGGCGTGCAGGTCTGTTGCGTGGCAAAAGTTGCGTTATTCACGTTGAACATCGCGCCCAGTTTCAGCGCCTCTTTCCTGATACCCGGACACAGTCAGATCTGATCTATCTCGATGACAACGGGATAATTACTTGCCCCGGTGGCACCTCGGCGATTGATCTCGCCTTTAACCTGATCGAAAATCATTGCGGCAAGGCTCGCGCCATCAAAGCCCTGACATCCTTGCTGGTTGATCGCCAACGAACGTCGCATCACATGCCGCAGCGGCCGTTTGGGTATCTTACATCCTGCGGGAACTGGCGGGTTGAACAAGCGGTCACCCTGATGGAAAGGAACTTTTCGAACCCCTACAGCGTCGCAGGTCTGGCTGAGCGATTGAACACGTCTGAACGTGAACTCAACAGAGCTTTCAAAAAACATGCCCACGAGCCTCCCTCAGCGATCTGCCGAAGCATGCGTCTGACGCACGGCCATTGGTTGTTGATCAACACCACGCGAACGATCACGCAAATTTCGCTGGAATGCGGATTTTCAGACGGAGCTCATTTCAGTCGCTGGTTTAGAAAAACATACGGTGAACCGCCCAACCTTTTCAGAGCCCGACGCCAGCGTGTTGATGAGCCAAT
Source organism: uncultured Boseongicola sp. (assembly GCA_905479635.1). Lineage (GTDB taxonomy): Bacteria > Pseudomonadota > Alphaproteobacteria > Rhodobacterales > Rhodobacteraceae > Boseongicola. The sequence goes on from CAJQNG010000044.1 coordinate 10,175, forward strand.
GTCTAGTCTACAGGCATAACTTTCCCCTAGGGGCTGGCGAGTGCCAATTGAGGTCAAATGGTGTTTTTGCGGCTCGACAACATATGAGTATCTGTCGCGCGCCCGCCGGTTACGCAAAGAAGCTGGTTCATGGATCGACCATCAAGTTTCCAGTACATCGCGCCACGAAGCAATGTGGGTAACTATTGAAGCCCTACACTTTTGATTGCATGAGCGGCGGTCAAGAAGACCGCATAGAACTTCGGGGGCAGACCTCGATTGAGACCTATTTGATAAGGCAACATTGCTGGGCGTGGGCAACGTATCCAAGATTTCTTGCTAAACGGTCGGTCCGGGTCAACGCGGCCAGAATTGAAATGTAGAATATGCACGCGTCACCATTGTCGCAATGCGCTGAAATCAGGTGCTGCCTTTCCAAAGCCGTACGGTGCTCCCCGTCCTGCCTTTTGGTGTCAGTCTCAGCAAAATTGTAGCTTGATATCTGTCGGGATCACCTGGTTGAATGGCCGGACTCAGACATCTTCTTGCGTTGCAAAGCATCTTTTTCCGCATCCGCGAACAAGTTTCGGAGATTTCTGCACGTGCATTCGTTGCACCTGCACAAGTCCGGTTTGTCCGGAGGCTGTGCGAAATCTATCGAGGGCTTTTACAAATGCCAAAAATTGCCAGATTCAGGCGCTCTCTAGTCGAGCTGAACCATCAATTTAGCAACTCCCGAAAACGAGCGGCGCGAAATCATGAAGAATCCCGAGTTTTAACACAGCCTCTCGGCAGAGCGGACATTGATGAAGGGCGCGGCGGATGGCGGCTCAGAGCCCAATGCACAAGCACAGAATTTTTGCTGTGAGCGCAAGCAGCGCGGAATCCTGCTGTGTCGCCGCGCAAAGCACCAAATCGGGGGTGGGCAAATGAATGAGTTGACAGACCGTAGGCAGCGCGGTGCAGAAATCGCAGCGAGCGGCGCGGACCAGGCGGTCGAAGAGCACGTAAAGACTGATCTTGCCAATGCCTTTCCCGATGATGGGTTTGGGGGCAAAGAATCCGAGGGCTGGCTGCGACATCGCTTTCGGTGGCGGACCCCATCGACAGAGCCTCGAATTTCAAGGCGGGACTTCCGCCCCGGGGTACTTCACTGGCCTATGTCAAAAACGGCGAGGTGCTGTTGGGCTTTCTGGTCTTTCCGCAACGGGACCTTATCTATCAGGCAGTGCGGGGCGGCGGCGGCACATGCAACGGCCTGTCTATCATGACGAGTTATCCGTTGGCACGATGCGCCACTGGTCTCGGGTGTCGTGGGAATGCAGTCGTCAGAAGTGGTCGAGGCGATTGCGACCTCTGCAAGCACGGGCAACTCAGAAATGATCCCCGGTCGAAATAAGCAGTCCGAGATGACCAGCGCGGATGAATTGGTAGGTCCGCGAACCATCTAAAATATCTGACGTTTAACAAATTATTTTGTTAAACAAAAAAATTCACCTTAACTGAGATTATCGCGTTATAATCGCCCTAACCAAAGGAGGAATACAATGATCAAAAAATTGAATCGCCGCGTCGCTTTTGCATCGCTGACCGCACTCGGCCTTGCGGTGGGCCTTGGTGCCCCGGCATTTGCCGGCAGCCATTTGCTGACCCTACGCATGTCGACCCCGGCCTCGGCCACCGACCAGCGCTCTATCGCCCTAGAAGAGGTGTTCGCCCCTGCCGTCGCCGGATTTGCTACCTATGAGCCGCACTACAATGGCTCATTGATCGCGCAGAACTCCGAGCTGGAAGCCATTGCTTCTGGTGACCTGGAAATGTCGATCACCTCGGCGCAGGAACTAGCGCAATTCTTCCCTGAATTCTCGATTTTCGCTACCGGCTATGTCCACCAGGACGCCGCGCATCAAGTTGCGGTCTTCAACGATGCGCTTATGGAGCCATTTAAGCAGACGGTCGAAGACGAGCTTGGCGTCAAACTGCTGAGCGTGATGTATCTCGGCCAGCGCCACGTAAACCTGCGTCAGACCAAAGAAGAGCTGACTGTGATGACACCTGCGGATCTGGCTGGCGTGAACCTGCGGATGCCGGGCACCGATGCATGGCAGTTCCTGGGTAAAGCGCTGGGTGCCAACCCGACTCCGATGGCCTTCACGGAAGTCTATACAGCGCTTTCGACCGGCTCAGTAGATGGTCAGGACAACCCGCTTCCGACTGTGGTTGACGCCAAGTTCTACGAAGTCACCAACCAGATCGTCCTGACAGCGCATCTGGTTGACTTAAACTATGTTGCCTTTTCGAAAGCTGTCTGGGACGGTCTGTCCGCCGATCAGCAGGCCATTGTTCAGGCCGCGGCTGATGCTGCTGCCGAAAGCGGGCGTCAGATCCAGCTTCAAAAAGAGGCCGAACTAGGGGCCTTTCTGACGGAAAAAGGTCTGGAAATCTACGAGCCAGACATGGCCGCCTTCCGCAGCCATGTTCAGTCGATGTACCTGACCACCGACGCTTCGGCTGATTGGCCCGAAGGCGTGCTGGACAAAATCAATGCGCTCGGAAACTGATCTGAGAACGACAGCGCGCGGGATCCGGTGAAACCGATATTTAACGGAATAACCCGTGGAACAGAATTCGTGGCGGCCATGATGATGGCCGCCATGTTTGCGACATTCATCCTGCAGGTCACCGTGCGCTACACCGCGCGCGCCGAATGGATCGCCGAGGCTGTGCCGTTCCTTGACCCCAACCGCCATGGCTGGACGCTGGAATTCTGCCTATTGATGTGGGTGTGGATCGTTTTCTGGGGCAATTCCTTTATCGTGCGCCAACGCGACCATGTGATTTTCGATATCGTCTACACCAGCGTGAACCCACGGCTGCGCAAGTGGTTCGCTATTATCGCATCCGTTGCTATCTGCGTCGGGTTGTTGTTGTCGCTAGAGCCGACCTGGGAAAAGTTCCATATACTGCGCCTGAAGAAGACACCGACCCTGTCAAACGTCTTCGGCGACTGGATTCGGGTGCGCCACGTTTATTCGATCTACTTCGCATTCCTAGTGGTCGTGGCGCTGCGCTATGCTTGGCGCACCTGGGATATCATCCGCAATGGCGCAGATGCCGATCTGCACCATTACGACGAACTTGCCGCATCGTCTGACGACGGCCCGAGGATTTCGAGAAATGACACTTGAATTCGGGCTTTGCCTGTTCACGCTGTTCATAATGGCTGGGATCGGCACACCGATTGCCTATGCGATCCTGCTCGCCTCGTTCGTGTATCTAACCGCAAGCGGCGCCGGCGTAGGTATCGCGGGCAAGGTACTGATGGATGGGCTTTATAACAGCTTTATTCTGCTTGCCGTACCGCTGTTCATTGTCGCCGCGAACATCATGAACGCCGGCACGATATCGGACCGGCTGCTGGGGTTCTGCGTCGGTCTTGTCGGCCGATTCAAGGGCGGGCTGGGGCACGTCAACGTGGTGGCATCGCTGATCTTTTCTGGCATGTCCGGCTCTGCTATCGCGGACGCTGCTGGTATCGGCAAAATCATCATCGAGATGATGACCAAATCGGGCCACTACACCCGGGGATACGCCGCCGCTATCACCGCAGCCTCGGCAACCATCGGCCCAATCATACCGCCCTCAATCCCGATGGTGCTTTACGCGCTCGTCTCGAACACTTCGATCGGCTTTCTGTTTCTGGGCGGCATCGTGCCGGGGTTGTTTATGGGGGCCGTTCTGATGGGGATGAATTATTTCATCTCGCTCCGGCGTGGGTTCCTGACTGAGGAACCCGTACCACTTCGCGAATTGCCGGCATTGACGGTCAATGCCTTCCCGGCGCTGCTGATGCCCGGGATCTTGCTCTACGGTATCTACGGCGGCGTCACCACGCCGACCGAAGCGGCCGCCGTCGCTGCGTTCTATGCGCTGATTCTGGCGTCAGCGTTCTACCGCGCGCTCAGCATCCATGCCTTCTATCGCATCCTTGTCGAGAGCGCCCGGTCGTCGGCGGCGGTGGGGCTAGTGATCGGCGGCGCGCTGATCCTCAACTTTGTCGTCGCCTCAGAAAACATCCCCGGAATGTTGGCCGATGCGCTGGTCGGGCTCGACGTCGAACCGATCATTTTCCTGCTCGGGGTCAATGTGCTGATCCTGCTGCTGGGCTGCGTACTTGACGCCACAACGATCATACTGGTGATCATCCCGCTGTTCCTGCCGACCTGCCGCGAGCTTGGAATCGATCTGGTCCACTTCGGCGTCGTCGCAGTCGTCAACTGTATGATCGGCCTGATCACGCCACCCTACGGCATTCTTCTGTTCGTGATCAACGCCGTAACCCGCATCCCGCTGGGCGAGATCATCCGCGAAGTCTTGCCCTTCCTCGCGGTACTTATTGCGGCACTCCTCGTTCTGATCTTGGTGCCTGAACTCGTGCTCTGGCTGCCACGGATATTCGGTTATCTCGGCTAATGCGCCATGGCGATGATTAACAATCCAACGCCAACAACCGGCATTGGAATATCCTCGACATCTACTCACCGGATAAAGAAGTCAGCCACGTCTCCACGTGATTGTGGTCGAACTTAAGCGACACAAGGCACCAGTTGAAAGCTGCCCTTTAATAAGGGCGGGCCAGTCTCTATGTGGTCTCGCGCTCGGGAAACCTTGCCGCGATCGCCGTGTGGGCTTCGCCCGTCAGCGCTTGTAGCGGCGCGCGAACATTGCCCCAGCTTGCGTTTCCGGTTTTGGCCATCATGGCTTGTTTCAACGCCGGAATAACCGGAACCGACACAATCAAATCCACGTCAGAGGACAACGCAGTATCCTCGACATGTGTGTCGAACAAAGTGCGCACGCGCTGTGGGTACAGGTTGGCCAGTCCGCAAATTGATCCGGCACCGCCCATCGCTGCTGCTTTGTGCAATAGCCGTTCATCTCCAACCAGAACCGGTATTTCACCGCTTTTCAACAGTGCGCTGGTGTTATCCCATTGTCCGGCGCTGTCCTTGATCGCCAAAATGCGGTCGGGGAAGGCCGTGTGCAGACGTTTGACGAGATTGAGTGACAACGGAACATGTGTCACTTGCGGGATATGATAGAGGATAAACTTGGCCTGCGTATCAGCCGCTTCGAATAGCTTTACGTGCCACTCGGACAACCCGACATCGTCCAAATCCTTAAAATAGAACGGCGGCAAAAGCAGAAAATTCGTTATACCAAACCCAACGCCTTGTTGGACTTGTGCCACCACATCCCCGATTGCGGAACCGCATAAGCCAAGAGTGATCTTGCTGCTTGGGATACCGCTGTCGATTAAGGCCGCAATTGCGCCCGATCTCTCACTAAAGGCGATAGAGGCGCCTTCGCCCGTGGTGCCAAAAGGCGTGACGCCGTTCGCGCCGCTTTGCAGCATCGAATTCGCATGCTCGCAAAAAAGCGACAGGTTCAGGCTGCCATCCGAATGAAACGGGGTCAGCAATGCTGCAGAGATTCCAAAATGTTCGATGTTCGTACCCATTCGTTGTCGTCAGATTCGCTGCCGCTACTGCGGATCATACTATTGGTTGCGGGTTGATTGTAAACGTAACATGTTAGGAATGCGGTCACCGTCCAAAGGCTGCATCGGATGGGGAATTGCATGCAATGCCAAGGATTATTTGCGCAGGTTTAATCGCTGCGGATCTGGTGTTCGACGTCGCAGAATTTCCGGTGAAGGGCACAAAGAACCGGGCAACCGGATCCCACATGACCACCGGTGGCGGAGCCCTGAACGCGGCTTCGACGATCGCCAGCCTTGGTGGTGATGCCAGCCTTGCAGGTGCCATCGGCGACGACGCATCGGGCGCGTTCCTGCGCAAGAAGATGGCGGACCGCCGGATTGACGACCAGTTTGTTAGCACGATTCCAAGGATTCCAACGTCTCGATCCGCGAATATGTTAACGCCCGATGGCGATCGGACAATCATCAACCACCGCGATTCCGCGCTTATCCCTTGCGATTTCGCCCTGCCGCCTGAATTTCAGTTTGATGCGGCACTTGTCGACACGCGGTGGTCCGAGGGTGCAGCACTGATCGTGAAGGCCGCACGCCGCATTGGCAAACCGGCTGTTGTCGACGCAGAGGCTCCGGTTGCCCACGCAGCACAGGTGCTCGCCCTCGCCAGCCATGTTGTTTTCTCTGAGCAGGGCCTGGCCGATTATTGCGGTGGCAGCGACGCAGCGGCCCTGACATTGGCCCAAAAGCGGCTTGGAAACTGGTGTGCAGTAACCCGAGGCCCTCTGCCGGTATTGTGCCACGATGGGCGGTGTTTGACCGAGGTTCCGACGTATCCGACAACGGCGGTGAATACGCTTGGTGCCGGTGACGTCTGGCATGGCGCATTCGCATTGGCGCTGTCCAAGGGGTGTTCGGAAAATGAAGCGGTTCACTGGGCAAATGCCGCCGCATCCTTGAAAGTGAGTCGTCCGATACACGATGAGACTTTGCCGACTGCTGCCGAAGTGGATGCCCTGCTAGGCTCAGGATCGACGCAATCAAGGGAAGGATCACAATGATGCAGACATCCAAACATTCGTTGACTGTGAACGGCGCGGTAGTTCCTGAGTCATCGTTGGATGAATTACGCTCCGCTGACGTGAATGGCGATATTGCGCAACAATTAAGTGACAACGGCTATCTTTTTTTGCGTGGCGTGCATGATCCGGTCGAAGTCGACGCCGCACGACTAGAGGTCCTGCATCGGCTTGCAGAAGTTGGCGAGGTTAAGGACCCTGTCAAATGTGGCCTGGCGTCCGGCACGTCTCGGCGACGAGAAACCTATCCCACTACAGATGATCTAGGGACTTTTTGGCGGTCCGTCAGCGAAGGCAAAGCCGTGCGAAGAGTCATCAACGGGCCACGTATCATGCGCGTCATGAGCCAACTCTTTCAGGAACCGGTCCAGCATTTTGCCTTTGCCTGGTTGCGTGCCATGACCGCGGGGCGTGCCAGCCCACTGCATGTCGATCACCCTTATATGAACCGCGGATCCAAGCGGCTCGTCACCTGTTGGAGCCCGCTATGCCTCATCAGTTTGACCGACGGACCCCTGTATATCTTGAAGGACTCTCATAAATGGCCCGACATTCGACAACAGTTTGACGGCCATGATGTGGATCGTGAACCGTCCCGCCCCGGGCATATCGAAGAAAGCCCAATTACGCTGGCACAACGCAAAACCAGCAAATTTCTAACGGCGGAGTTTAATCTGGGTGATTGCCTGATCTTTGGCATGTTCACCGTCCACGGATCTTTTGACAACAACTCGAGCGCTGGATTGATCCGGCTATCTTGCGACACCCGGTTCCAACCTGCCGCAGATCCCATGGACGAACGCTTTGCGGGACCAAATCCGCCTGCGCACAACGGGCTCGGATACGGCTGCCTGTCCGCGTCACGTCCATTGACCGAAGCCAGTGCATTGCGCTGAGGAGTAGGTCATGAAAGGAATTGTTCCCAGCCTCAACACGCCCTTTGACAAGGACGGTGCCGTTGATCATGACTCCTTGCGCAAACTGGTCAACCACACCGTGAATGCAGGCTGTGGCGGCATGCTGGGCCTTGCAGTTGCCGGAGAGCAATCGACACTGACCCAGGCAGAAAAGGTCCGGTTTGCAGAAACTGTGGCAGAGACCAACGCGCAGCGAATTCCATTCATCGTCAGCGTCACTGCTCCAAATATGGATGCGAGCCTCGCGTTGACGAAATTAGCCAAATCTATCGGCGCGGCAGGAATTTGTGTGCAAATTCCTGCCGGTTTTGACCGCCAGGAGAGCCTGGCCTTTTTGCAGGACCTGTCCCGCCACGCGCCCAAAATACTTATGGTTCAGGATCTCGATTGGGTGGGCGGCGGCCTGCCCCTCGACGATATCGTTTATCTCTTCGACAATGTTACTAAATTCTCCTGGTTGAAAATTGAAACACAGCAGGCTGGCCCCAAATATTCAGCGGTTCTGCAAGCCACGAATAATGCGCTGAACGTTTGTGGTGGCTGGGCCGTAACACAGTTGATGGACGCAATGGCGCGTGGGGTTAACGCGTTCATTCCGACCGGCATGGAAAATGTCTATGTCGCGATCTATACGCACTATGAAAGCGGGGATCACAATGCGGCGCGCGCGCTGTTTGAAGGCGTGTTGCCGATCCTGAATTTTTCAAACCAAGATATCGACACAAGCATTCTGTTCTTTAAGCAGCTCAGGAATGCCGAGGGGCTTTTTAAGACCGCGGTCTGCCGAAACAAGAACGCCAGATTTGATGCTATCCAAGAGGCTGAAGCGCGCTACGCCCTCACCTCTGCAATGGCGTTAATTCGCTCTCACTCTGAGCGTTCTCAACCCGTTTGAATTTCTGAAATCTTCTTGGTTGACCGGGTTTCTCAGAATCGCCCATCACCTGCGCCCAATCCGCGTCCACAACATCGCCTATATAAAGATCACCAGTGCTGTCATAGGCGATGCTGTGTGGCGACAGAAATTGACCCGGACCCAGACCCGGTCCCTGCTGTGCATCAAGCCGTGAAAGCAAATTGCTCTGTTGATCAAAAACGCTGACAAACGGGCCAAGATTTGGGAACTCTCGGTTGACCGTCAGGTACGAGGCCAACTCACCAACGATACAGTCTGGGCAAGAGCCGGGCGTGATCGCCAATCCACTGGGCCTGTGCATGTTGTTGATCTGTGTCTCATACCGGCCATTTTCATCAAATATCTGGACCCGAGAATTTTCCCGGTCCGCGACGTAGATCCAGCCATCGGCGTCGCAGCAAATGTTATGGGGAAGATTAAACTCTCCAGGTCCTGTTCCCGGCGTTCCCCAGCTTTTCAACAATCTGCCCTTGGGGTCAAACTTGTGGATACAGGCGTTTTGATATCCATCTGACACAAAGATATCGCCAGACGGTGAAACTGCCGAATGCGTGCACTTGCAAAAGGGCTTGCCGCTCATAAAGCCAGAACCCACCCCGGCTGTCCCAATTTGCAAAAGGAGCTTTCCATCCAGTGTAAACTTTCGCACCGTGTGGTCGAAATTATCGGTCAGATAGATGCATTGGTCGGGCCCGATCGAGGCCCCGTGCGGGTTCGCAAAGGTCCCCTGGCCCCATTTCGACAACACATCTCCTCTTTGGTTCAGGACCACGACGGGATTGCTGCCGCGGTTGAAAAGGTAAACCCTGTCTTTGTTGTCCACGGCAATTCCAGCAACGTCGCCCAGCATTATGTCCGTCGGCAACTTCGCCCAATCTGTAACCGGTTTGTAGGAGTGGCGACCTTTACCCAAAGAAACGACCATCCACATTCCTCCAATTTGTGCGGTGCGAGACACACGCACTGTGCGCGAAAAGTCCGCATATGTGAACCTGTGAAAGCTCTTCTGAGGGGCCGGAAACGCAAACCCCTAACCTCCAAAACGAGTGTGGCATACGACCGGAATGAAACTGATCTATCGAGTTTCCCCCGAATGACCGTACAGGGGAAATTGCGCTGCAGCTTTTTTCGGGCTCCGAAGGTATTTATCTGTACCCGACATCCAGCAGCGATCAAGCAACACGGCATCTTGCGTGCGTTGGAATGGACTGCGCCGGTCACGCAATGCGTCCGGACCTCAAGACAGTCACCTGGTATTATTCCCGCACATTCGTGGGAAGCGGCAGCGGCGAGCGGAAATGGCTCAAGGAGGTCGTTTTGCGGCCGAAAGGTCGATTTTGGCCCAAAGACACAGTAAGGGTCCATAAATACCTAGTGAGGTGTGATCGGTGATTGCCTCAAAATTACACTTGGCGGAGCCCACACGCCGGTCGTACTGGAACCATGCCGGCTGTCCTGTTCGGGCCGAAGGCAAGTTGTCTCAGCTAAATCTTGGCAGAAGCGCGCAAGAGTACATGCGTCACGGACGTCCGCATGTCGGACGTCCGTGATACCGTATTGAACGGCAGCTTTGTCCCGCATATCCCACCGCCCTAGATGGTCATTGACTATCGACCTCGGGAAAGCCTCCGGTTAGCCGACCCGCGGCCTGAGTTGCGACAGAATTACATGCGATAAGAAATATGTGTTAAGTGAAGTGTGTGCATTGTTTGCGAGTGAGAGGTAGTATGTTTGTTTCAAGCCGCAAAGCTATAGTGACCTTTTGGATGCCGTCGGCACTATCGGTCAGCCTTCAAAAGTCCATCAAGTTCCAGCGAGCGTTGCGCCTCAAGCGCATGGCCGCTGCTATCGCTTTGTTGACAAACTGGACTGGCGAGCCCGCCCTGTTCAATGACCTGCAGAGCCATGCTGTATGAGGTAATCCTATCGCTGAGACTGCTTGCGATTGCGCCAGTACCGCATCGAATGCAAAGCCTGAAGTCACCGAGAAATCCTCGCCCATCAAATCATCTTAAACTGTCCGGCGGGCATGTAAGCGTGACCAACTTTAAAGAATAGAAGGCCCAAACGGCTCTGCGGTCGTAGCGACCTTTTGCCAAACCTCTGCAGATGACCGCTAACAGGTTCATCATGTAGTGACTACAATCTCACCGCCTACGCAGTATTCTACATTCTGGGCTCTTATGCGCATTGTGAGCTGGTTGACGATCAGTGGTCAGCATCTTTCCAATTGACCGGTGTAACGTAAACGATGCTACCATCAACACTGACCATCACATCACCGTCCTGAATATTAACCTGCAGCTTCATCGAGCGACTTGCCTGTTTTCCCAGTTCGCTGGTGTCCTTCTCAGAAAAATTTATAACCTGAAGGTTATCAAACCGGGTGGTGCTGTTTTTGATCTTCTCCCACCACATCTCAGCCGTCCTGCCGCCGTAACAATAGACAATCACCTCGTTAGCTTTGCCACAGCTTTGACGAACAATCTTCTCGCCCGGAAGTCCCAACGCGACCCACAACTCAAGCTCGCCACTCAGGCTTTTCTGCCAAATGTCTGGCTCGTCATCCGTTGAAAGGCCCCTAGTGAGTTCCAATTGCTCATGGGCATTCAGTGCAAAAGCGAGAATACGCACCATTAACCGTTCATCCGTCTCCGAAGGATGCTTGGCAACGGTCAGTTTATGGGTCTCATAATAGTGACGATCCATATCGGAAACGGAAAGTTCAACTTTATAAATGGTGGCTTTTTGCGCCATGATTTTTTTCCGGAATAGCGAAGATAGGGATGCCTAGTGCGCCTGATGATATTGTGAAAGCAGATAAGAGAGGCCCCCGAATAAGAGGGGCAAAATAGGTATTGGCAAATTTTTTGACTTATCGAGGCAGAATAGTTGGTCCGTATGAAGATAATACCCTCACTACCGCACCTGAAGGGGAGGACTGGACCTGCGGGCATGGCGCTTGCGTGTCGAACAAATAATGCGAGCGCTCGGGCTCTTTATTCCAATGCTGGATTTGCCGAAGTCGGTCGTAAGCCAATTGTGACCCGAGGCTGGCAGACCTCCGGAACTGAGTGGATACTCATGACGCAGACCCAAGTTGTTTACGTTACTAGATAAGCGGCGCGCGGGTGCTCAAGCCTCAGAACGAGGCAATGAACCGGAGCTTTTCCGCTTCTGTGAGCTCACCTAAACTGGGATTTTGCTGTTGCTGCGAATGGCCAGCCTGGTGAAGCTGCATGCAACGCCACGGTGGTTCATCGCGTCACCGATCAGGGCTGCGACTGGAAAGCATTCGGTAAGTTTGGGGCGATTAGGACAAGATCGCCGTCTTCATATTGCCCGACATGATCTCCGACAAAACGCATCCCGCGACTGTTGACAGTCAGGCTCAGCTCGAACTGCGGGCGGTAGTGCCAGTTGAACCGAAACTCCGGCAAGTGGCGGTCAAAGACCAGCAAGGACCGGTCGGGCGGGATCGCCACAGTCTCGAAATAAGCCTGGGGTATGGGAATTGCGTATCATTTCTCGTCCATAATGCGGTAATCATACAAGAACTCGCGGTAATGGGGAATGGCGCGATGTCCTGCAGTTTGGCATGGAAGTAGGCAAAGTGGGACAGACGATGCAGACGATCAGTGCGGATATCGTGATCATCGGCTCGGGCGTGGGCGGGTCTGCCGTGGCGCATCAACTGGCAGGCAGTGGTGCGAAGATCCTTATCCTCGAACGTGGTGATTTCCTGCCCAATGAGCCGCAGAATAGTGATGCAGAGGCGGTGTTCGTCCAATCCCGCTATAAGACACGCGATGAATGGGTCGATGCCAGGGGTGCGCGCTACAGGCCCGGTCAGTATTACTATGTTGGCGGGCATACCAAATTCTACGGCACCGCGATGTTCCGCTTTCGCGCAAGCGACTTCGAGGCCACGGAGATGGGCGGTGTGCCGTCGCCGGCTTGGCCGGTGCGTTACGACGAACTTGCATCGCACTACACGGCCGCCGAACGCCTTTACGGTGTGCGCGGCAAGGCGGGCAGCGACCCGACAGAGCCGCCCCGTGCAGCCTTTCCCCATGCCGCGATCCCGCATGAGCCCACAATCGCCGCCCTATCGGACCGACTGAGCGCGCAGGGCTTGCGTCCGTTTCATATGCCGTCTGCGGTGGATTATGGCCCCGGCGGCACCTGCCAACGTTGCGGAACCTGCGATGCATTCGCCTGCCAGTTCGATGCCAAGGGCGACGCTGAAACCCGCGTGCTGCGCCCGCTGCTGGCGCATCCAGACGTGCGGCTGGAACGTGGTGCAGAGGTCACCCGCCTGATCGCCGACGATCGGGGTCATGATATCATCGCAGCAGAGGTACGCCGGGACGGCGAGATGCAGCGTGTCGAAGCGCCGGTGTTCGTTCTGAGCGCGGGGGCGATCAATTCGGCGCTTATCTTGCTGCGATCTGCCAGTCAGGTCATGCCGGATGGCCTTGCCAACCGATCCGGAGTCGTGGGGCGTAATCTGATGAACCATCATTTGACGGGGTTGATGGGAGTGAAACCATTTGCGTTGAATGAGACGAAGTTCCCCAAGACCCTGTCCGTCAATGATTTTTACCACGGCTTGCCGGATGACAGTGAAGCGCGCGGCAACATCCAGATGCTCGGCAACATTCAAGGTGCGATGATCCGCGCAACCTATCCCGCCACGCCGAAGGCACTGGCCAACTGGCTGGGCCGCCATTCCGTCGACGTGCTGGCCATGTCAGAGGATTTGCCGAACCCCGACAGCCGCGTGCGGTTGCTGGACGGTGACAAGGTGGAGGTGGATTACCGCCCCGGCGGAACGCTTGCGCACGATCGCTTCGTGCGACATGTTAAGCGCGTTCTGCGGCGGGCCGGGTTTCCGGTCGTACTGCGGCACGGCTTTGGCATTCAAGCCCCATCGCACCAATGTGGCACCGTGCGCATGGGGCACGATCCGGCGAGCTCTGCACTGGATGCCCTGTGCCGCGCCCACGACCATCCCAATCTGTATGTGGTGGATGCGGGCTTCTTTCCGTCCTCTGCCGCGCTGAACCCTGCCCTTACCATCGCAGCACAGGCGCTGCGGGTTGGGGCGCACTTGCGCGCCACGCGCGTCACCTGACCAAAAAAGGACCAGACCAATGAATTTCCTGCTGCCGCTCACAGGGTCCTTCGCGCAACCCGCTGCCGAAAATCCGACCGTCGCCATGATCGAGGCCGCCTACCAGCATCACGGCCTCGACTGGCGCTATATAAACGTCGAGGTCGCCCCGGATGATCTCGGTGATGCCGTGCGGGGCGCGCGGGCGATGGGTTGGCGCGGGTTCAACTGTTCGATTCCGCATAAGGTCGCGGTGATCGAGTATCTGGACGGGCTTGGCGCATCGGCGGAGATCATCGGTGCCGTCAACACTATCGTACGGGACGGCGACCGGCTGATCGGGGAAAACACCGACGGGCGCGGCTTCGTCGCTGCCCTGCGCGAGGTGGTGGACCCCAAGGACAAGTCCATTGTCCTATTCGGCGCAGGTGGTGCCGCGCGGGCCGTAGCGGTCGAAATGGCCTTGGCCGGGGCCGCGCGGATCACAGTCGTCAACCGAAGTACCGACCGAGGCAAGGCGGTTGTCGATGTGCTAAAAAATCGCACCGCGACGCAGGCAGTGTATGCGCCATGGCAGGGCACCTTCACCGTGCCAAAAGACACCGATATCGTGATCCATGCAACCTCGGTCGGGTTGTATCCCGACGTCAATGCGATACCCGACATCGATACCGACAGCCTGACGCCGGACATGGTTGTTGCCGACGGCATCCACAACCCACCACTGACCCGCCTGCTGAAGGCAGCGCAGGAACGCGGGTGTAAGACGGTCGACGGGTTGGGGATGCTGGTGCAGCAGGGCGTCATCGGCGTCAAATACTGGACCGGCGTGGACGTCGACCCGCAGGTCATGCGAGAGGCGCTCCTCATTCTTAGACTCTAGGTGGCATTTTCTAAATGCCATCGCCGTATGCCAGGGTTCCGATCTGGCCAGCCTTCTCGTGGAGTTACTATTGGGCATCATTAACCGACCTGCCGAAAACACTTCGCATCCGACGCTAAGCTACTACATCGTTGAGGTGCAGCAATCGATACCAAGGACTCAAAGCCGACCTTCACTCAAGTCAGCGCCGAGGTCCGCTAAGCGGAGAGGCTGTGTGAAAACTCGGTGATCGTAGATTCCGGGAGAATTTTTTTCCACCAGGACACCCGTCATCCACCTACTTGGGAACAAAGTCCTGCGATATGGCGCTGGAGGGAATGGAGTTCTCGTGGTTTTTGATCTCGCGGAGTTTTCACACAGCCTCCGGACAAACCGGCCTGATGCGGTTGCGGCGTAGATCATGGCCTCGGCACACGGCCCACACCCACAGGTTCTGCGGCAGCGCAGCGAAAAATCGCCAAACCCGATATTGGCAACATGCCAAGTCGACAAAATCCAATCCGGCCATTCGCTGCGCTCACTCTCGATGTCTCAGTTGCGGGACAAAGCTGCCCTTTGGGACGTTCCTGATAGTGCCAAAAATTCGACAGAAGCCCGCAAACCGAATAGTCTGTGAAATCAGACAGAAAAGATTGTCACGCCTGTTATGCTAAGTCCTAAACGGTGCATCCCAAATGAATTATGTGAAAATCTACAGTGATCCAAATGGAGTGTCCCATTTTCGGGATGTAGAGGTTTCTTTCTCTCCAAGCGACTTTGCGTCCAAATCAAATCCAGTCTTGAAGTCTGATTTTCTATCATCTGACGCTGGCTTTGTTTCTGTGCCTTCAGGGTGGGATAGCGGTTGGCACAACTCTCCGGGTGATGGGTTCGCTATTCTGCTTCAGGGCAGCGTTGAGATTGAGGCTGGTGATGGGCAGGTTAGAAGGTTTTCGCCTGGCGAAGTTTGGCGTAGCACCGATGTCGCCGGTCGCGGACACGTCAGTCGGGTTGTCAGCGAAGAGGATGCAAGGATCTATATGACCAGCTTAACCAATTCTGAAAGCAAGCCGTGATCTTTAGCGCAAAATCGGTACGATCTCTATTCCCTATGAGCTGCGGTTTATCCGATCACGCTTTCGTGATACGCTGGGGCAGGAAGAAAACAAAAGGGACAGTCATATGAACGTATCTCGAAACTTTATGTTACTTGGTTCAGCCTTTCTGGTCGTGGGCATCGTGATCGGAATGTACATGGGCGGATCGGGAGATCATTCTCTGGCGTTGAGCCATGCACATATAAACCTGCTTGGCTTTGTGCTATCAGCGGTCTTCGCGCTGACCTATAAGGCCTATCCCGCAATGGCCGAGGGCCGTCTCGCAAGTTCACATTTCTGGCTGCACTTCGTCGGTGCCATTATGGTAAACCTGATGCTATTCTTAATGCTCGCGAAGATTATCACCGAAGCCGCAATGGTGCCGCTTGCACCAATATCGGAGTTCTTGGTGCTTCTAGGCGTGCTCGCATTCGGTTGGAATGTGCTGCAGAACGCGAAATGAGCCTCCGCGTGGGCCTTGAGGCGGTCATGAGCACATAGGCCCGCGCCAACCGCCCGCACCTTCAGTGCTCCGGCGACGTATCTCATTCTCAAAGCCTGCCAACGCGCACTTGGGTCAAAGCCGCCGTTCGCGGCGCCCATCATCAATGGCCACTTTGCGGGACAATGCCGTCGTCCACACTAATCTGTCGAACTGGTGCTTTCGGCCCAAAGCTGCCGTTCGTCGCGGGTTTAGTCGCTGCGGTGCGGCCCGTCATTGCGGCCATCCGTGCAGAGCGCAGCATTTTGTTGGCTGAAACGTCGGTGTGCGGACTTTGCCGCCTTTCGCTGCACCTGCGCCAAAGGCTGTTTTCGCGAGCTTTGCGGACCTTCACTTTAGATTGCACACAAGTTGCACATCTTTATTGGCTACA
>CAJQNG010000045.1 GCA_905479635.1 uncultured Boseongicola sp.
GCCCTCGTCAGGCTTTTCCAGCCCACACATCATGTTGATCAATGTGGTCTTGCCGGTACCGTTCGGTGCAAGGATGCCAAGAGATGTGCCCAGCTCAATACGAAAGCTCGCCTGGTCAAGAATGACCTTGCGCCGTTCGCCCGTCCAAAAGGACTTGCTGACGTTCCTGAACTCGATCATCCGACGATCCGCCGATGCCCCAATTTACCAACAGTTAACTCTGTTGTCCTGCCAGACCTTTCATGGCCCTTTGGCGACATTATGGCGGAGGTTTCGCCTAAAGGGAATCACCGTTTCGTGCCTTGCTCAGATACGGCCGCGGTGGGTGCGCGCAGACACAGTGACCTGCTCCATGGAAGTATAATGAATTCAGAGACTTTCGCGACATTGGCCCCATTCATGGGGCCAAACACCGGCGTTTAACGGGTGTGATCCCGGTTATGGTGTTTCGACGAAATCAGGACCCTGGGCGATTTTCAGCCGAAATCGCCCAAGCCTCATCACGCATTGCTGCCGCAACGCTCAATGCGAGACTTTCTGCACGCGTGTGACGATCCCGGCGATAACCGCAACAATCGCAGCACCGAAACTGAATAACGCCCCCATCTTGGCAGCATCCTGCACATCTCCCGGCGGGAGCGCGACCGTCGCGATAAAGAGTGACACCGTGAAGCCAATTGACGCGGCGCAGCCGATCACAAACAGATCAATCGTCCGCATTCCTTGCGGCAGCCCAAGCTTCATCGGATGCGCCGCGATATAGCCAAACAGAAAGATGCCCAAAGGCTTCCCGATCATTAGGCCTGCCAAGACCAGCCAAGTTGGCTCCGAGATCGAGGAAAATTCGACGCCGGCATTCACCAGACCAAAAAAGAACAACAAAATCTCGACCGGATACTTCAGGATATGCTCGCAGTGGTTCAATAGATCGGTCAGATAACGCTCGGCCTCGCTGAAGAGGCCGAAAGCACGATCCGCGTGGGGCAATGTCGGCACAATCGGTAAAAGGCCCAGCGCGGGTTGCAGACCACTTTCCTGAAAGCCATACCAACTCAGGCAACCGGCAATCAGATACGGCCAGAAGCTCAGTTTCTCGCGCACCCATGTCGATTTTTTGCGGAGCTGGTCGCCGTGGTCCATCTTCCGTGGCAACCGGTTAAAGAGACCGTAAACGCCGATCGCCGCAGCAAGAGACAGCAAAAGCCATGCAGGGACGAGCGTTTCAAGCGGATAAAAGACCGCCAGAATAATCAAGCCAGCCGCGTCATCGGCAATGGCCAGCAACAACAAGAACCGCACCGCAGGATGGCCCGCACCAAAGACAATCCGTCCGACTAGGTAGCTGAACGCGATGTCCGTTGCGGTCGGAATTGCCCAGCCGTTGGCAACCGCGTCATAAACGTCAGACCCAAGAAATGCGGCCAGTCCAAGAAAGACGGTGATGGGACCAACCATCCCGCCGACCGTCGCAATCAAAGGCGTCGCAACCTTTTTGCCGCGAAGTGAGCCGTTTTTCAGGATCACCGCTTCCCAGACTTCCTTGGCGGCAATGGCAAAAAAGAACGCCATCAACACGTCATTCACAAGATACTGCAGCGTCAGAGACCGGTATTCGACACGCCCCGCTTCATCAATATGGGGATGACCGATGAAAAAATCGTGGGCAAACTCAAAGTTGACGAAGTGGGAATAACTTGATGCATCTGTATTCGCCCAGACCAGCGCGATGAGCGCGCCTAAAATCAGCATCAGCGAATAGTCGGTAACAAAGCTCCAGACGCGATACATCCGGGGGCCTCCCGTTCTTTTTCAACATGATAGACCATGCCAAAAACGATAGGGCAATAGGAGTGCTACATCACATCACACTTGCGCTCCACACCAAACCGGCAAGAACCGAGCCGACAAGAGCAATCGCAAGATAGGCCATAAATACCCGCGGCTTAACCAAGGCCCAGACGGCGACGGCGGCCGGAATACAACTGACACCTCCTGCCAAAACGAACGACATGGCTGCGCCAGGCGCCATTCCTTGCGCCAACAGCGCATCGACCAGCGGCACAGCCGCATAGCCGTTTAGATAAGCAGGCGCGCCCACCAATGCGCCCATGACGACCGGCCAGACCCCCTGTCCACCTAAGAATCCGGCGATCCATTCGGACGGGATATAGCGCAGCATCAGAGCCTCAAGCATGTAAGCCAAAAGCAACCATTTTCCGAGGAAAAGCGCGTTCTCGACAACAGTATCGCGGAACACTGCCCTGCGGTCGGCCTCGCCCCAGAACCGCCACTCAACTACGCCACTGAAGGGGGACGGCCCACATCCGCAGCACCCGGACTGCTGCTTTGGACGCAGCGGATCGGCAAAGACGGGTGATTGCGCAAACAGATACACCGTGGCGCCGCCTAAAAGGCCCAGCCCGACGGCAGACACGGTTTTAGCAACTGCAAACGGCATGCCCAAGGTTCCGGCCGTTATGAAAAACATCGCCGGGTCCATCAACGGCGACGATAACCAAAACGCCATCACCGCCGACAACGGAGCGCCGACTGCAAGCAAGGCGGCAATGAACGGAATGACCTCGCAGGAGCAAAACGGTGACAGTCCACCAAGCAAGGCCGCCATAACGATCATGCGGCGTTCGCGCCCCTCAAAGGCTTTCGCAAGCAAGGCTTCCGCGCCGCTCGCCTTAAGATATCCGATTGCCAGAACCGCAAATCCAATAAATATTCCGGTCTGCCCCATCGCCTCAAGGGCGAAGCGCACCGTCTCGATTGCCTGGACCGGATCAAACACGGCGATGACAAAGGGAAGCGCCAGAACAAAGCACCAGACGCGGTCAATTTTCCAGCGGGGTGCGGGAGCTTGCGTGGTTTCAGCCATGGTTTGCCTCATGCGTGTCGTGTGGCTGCGGGCTATCTGCGCAACATTCTTTCAAAAGAAACGCGGCAATATCCTGCATCCGCGCGAAATCGACGCCGATACAAATAATCTGCCGGCCCCGCCGCTTTTGATCCACAAGGCCGGCCGCTGCCAGGATTTTCATATGATGCGTCAGCGTCGACCCCGTGACGCCGGACCGTGCCCCAAGCTCGCCGATTGTTAGCCCTTCCGGGCCCGCGCGCACCAAAACGCGCAACACGTGCAATCGCTGCTCGGACCCAAGGGCGGCAAATGTCGACGCTGCCCGCGTGACATCAAGGGATGCGGTATTTTCATGTTTCATATTTCTATATTTCTAGAATTAACGAAATAAAGTCAAGTGCCAATGGACCTCGGTCGTCCACAGCGCTAGGTCGTCCCTCATGAGCGCCGCATTCACTTCTCTTAAAGACGACCTATCGGGCTGCGCCATTTGCGCCGACAGATTTGCCGCGACCGCCACGCACCATACGCCACGCCCTATTGTGTGGTTTGAGAAACGCGCGCGCATTCTGATCGCCGGCCAGGCCCCCGGCACAAAGGTTCACGAGGCAGGTATTCCGTTTCAGGACCGATC
>CAJQNG010000046.1 GCA_905479635.1 uncultured Boseongicola sp.
GCTGAATTGCTCGCTTATGGGCTGCCAACGTGGGAAAAACATTTCGACCGTGTCTTTGAACTAATTTAATCGCTGCGCCCGACTTCGGGTCCCGTCGGAAGCAGTCGAGCCGGTCACGTGGGGATAACAGCCGCACTCAAATTCAGGATCGACTGTCGGAAACGGAAATTGTGTGCAATTTGCAAGCTACGCGAGTTTACGTCTGTCGCCAACCGCACGGATCAGATCGGCCTGAAGGCGATCCTTCATTTCCTCACGATCCGCAACGAAAACCCCGCCTCCCGTATTTCCTGGATTTTTGCCGCAGCCTTGGCGTTGACCATTTCTATTTTTCGACAACGGGTCCTCTGACGGCGGCGCGGAATACCTTACGGAACAGCCCGATGTCTCGCTTTGGCACACCGACGCATGGTATCGCGAAAGCCGCTTTGGCACGGCTTGGCTGAGCTGGCTGAAATTTCGCTACGCCATTGGCCGCTTACGCGCGATCCTGACGAATTCCTCATCTACCCGTACTTGTGACACGCGCCCTTTGTCAGCGCTCTGCGGCTGGCTTGACCAGTCCGACATTCGCACCTTTGGTACGCTCCTTCGTGATCTCTACCCGCGCGGCCTTCTTCGACCTGGTGCGCGCGGTTTTGGGTCAGGGCCGCATCTATCACGCGCCTGAATTCTGGACGAAAGCTCGTACGCCAACGCTCCCATCGCACTGATCGGCGCCAGATGGGCCCTTTCGTTGCGTCGCACCAGCAAGCCGGTTCACACCCTGCGCCGGTAGGCGGCCCACCTGCAAAAGTGCGAAACACGCCTTTTGGATCTTCTGTGCGAACGGCGCACCTGTGCTTGGGTCCGTGTCTCGACCCTTGCCAAGGTGCTGGAAGCCCCTCGCCGAACCTTAGCGGTCCGTTTTAAAGATCACTTGGCGCCGGGGGCGTCCGCCTTTGACCGTGATGGAGGCGCTTCGCGACATGAACCACCTTGCCACCTTCCTGCAAGACCTGGGCAATAGGGGTATCAACCCGCATACAGCCGGACCGATTGCAGGGGTCGAAGCTCCGCATGATCATCCGAATGTGCAGGAGCTTGTCTGGAATGCCAGCCACAAAATTCCACCATTGGGTTGTCCTCGGCGGAATGCGCACCGGCTCGAACCTTTTGGAAGAACATCTCGCTGCGTTCCCCGACATCACCGTCCAGGGTGACCTCTTCAACCCGCACTTCTTCGGCCACCCCAAGCAGATCTGGCAATTCGGTCCTTCCATGACCGCGCGCGAATCCGATCCGGTTCGCGTCACCGAAGCCATGCAGCCCACCGGCGAAGGCATGCCGGGCTTCGGCTGCTCTATGACCATGGGCCCCACGTGTCGTGAACACCCTATAGCTGCCAAGATCATCCTCACGCGCCGCCCCATCGACAGCTAAGTAACGCTGAAGGTGGCTCGCAAAACGGCGCAAGGTTGGTTCGGAGGCCTGACCGCCGCACGCGCTGCAAAAGTGCAGTTAGACGGCAATGATTATGCTGATTTTCTGAACACTCTGGCGTCATTTCAGACCAACCTTGCCCGGTTCCTTCAAACCACCGGACAGACCGCGCTTCACATCGACTAAGACGATCTGTCTGACGCCGATCTGATCGACCGATATGGTGTGCCGCTGTTCCCAAACGGATCAGACACAGCATGGAGCCCCGCCAACCAACGCGCGGCGTTTCTGGTGTTCCCCGGTTTTCTCAAGGGTAATCTGGGCGGACCGACGTCGCTTCGGGTCGACACCACACGGGCCAATCAGGGCATTCTGCTGCAAGCGATCACCGACTTCGCACTTCCAGATCGCGTGATCCGTGAAGACGCCCTCGCAACAGGTCTGAGCGATATCGCAAAGGAAGCGGGCGTCACCGGCCCACCTGCCCAAAGCGAATTCTCAGCGTCCACACCCTTCGCGCTGGCCGATGTCCGCGACGCGGCGCTCGACGGCGCAACCCGCGCCTCCGACCAGCGCGATTTCATGACGTTTGGGTTTGACCGCTGGGAGCCGCCTCAGGCGGCTTGAACGTTCCGCGTTTCCGTCAGAATCGTGTGCAACGTCGCGGGGTCGTTGTTCGCGCGAAGTTTTGCACAAATATTTGCGTCCCGCATCGTTCGCGAGACCAACGCCAGAGCCTTCAAGTGCTCAACGCCTGCGTCTTCGGGCGCCAGAAGCGCGAAGACCAGATCGACTGGTTGACGGTCGACCGAACCGAAATCTAGCGATTTCTCTAGCCGGATGAAGATCCCAAACACGTCGTCAACATCCCGCAGCCGCGCATGCGGAAGGGCTACACCGTGACCCACACCGGTCGGCCCAAGGTTCTCGCGCTCCTGAAGGGCGGAACAGACATCGGTTAGGTTAAGACCGCTGACGCTGTTCGCAACGTCAGCAATCTCCTGAAACAGGCGCTTTTTGCTTGTCGCACCATGCAAAGCTTTCACTGCGTCCGAACGCAGAATTGTAGCCAGTTCCATTACGCTTCGTATCCCCTGGGGCTTTGCCTAAAACATGGCGCGGTCCGCTTGTCTTTAGTCCGGGTCAATCCACCCGATATTTCCGTCATCGCGGCGATAGACGATATTGACGCCGGTGTCCTGCTTCTCGTTGCGGAAGACCAACACCGGAGCCCCTGCCAATTCCATTTGCATCACAGCTTCGCCGACAGATAGCCAAGGTATCTTAACCTCCATCTCGGCAATGATCATAGGCTGAAGGGTCTCAGGTTCTAATTCTTCCGGTTCATCAGATGCGGCGAGGATATACGAGGAGCCTTGCAATAGTTCAACCGGAGTCGTGCGATCTTTGTGGTGATCTTTCAGCCTCCGCTTGTATCGCCGAAGCTGTTTCTCCATTTTTTCGGAGCAGCCATCGAAAGAAGCATAGATTTCAGTCGCACGCGCCTTGGCTTGTGCTGTCAGTCCGGTGGAGAGGTGTACCGTCGCCTCACAGACATATTCGTGAGCATCGCGTGAAAATACGATGGACGCATCTGTGGGCCGCCCGGCATATTTTTCAATAACTTCAGTCAGATTGTCCTTCACATGGGTTTGAAGAGCTTCGCCAATGTCGATCTGTTTGCCGGTAATCTGATAGCGCATACGGGTCTCCCTATGGACAGTTGAAAGTCGTCTAAAACCCCTAAAACAGGGGCTTAAACAGGTCGTTAATTGTTGGAGGATAGCCGAAAGCCGTCCGCAGTTTCGGCGGCTGGTTCGGGCAGTTATGCAAGGACATTTGGTCCATCATTAGCCTTATTTGGCGATAAATCAGCGTGCGCTGTCAATGGTTGGATTGCGTGTTTCAAACGATTCGGAAGCTATCGCCAAGGTACACACGCTTCACTTTCTCGTCCGCAACCACCTCTTCTGCCGTGCCACTCATCAAGACTTCACCGTTATGAAGAATATAAGCGCGGTCCACAATTTCAAGCGTTTCACGGACGTTATGATCGGTGATCAACACGCCAATACCGCGTTCTTTAAGATCTATTACAAGATCGCGGATGTCGCCAACGGCAATCGGGTCCACTCCGGGAAACGGCTCGTCCAACAACAGATATTTTGGGTTCGCGGCCAGACTGCGCGCTATCTCGCACCGTCGCCGTTCACCGCCGGACAAAGCAACCGAAGGGGTGCGGCGCAGGTGCGCGATTGAGAACTCGTTCAACAACTGATCAAGCCGCTCACGCCGCTTCGTCCGGTCTTTCTCAACAATCTCAAGGATCGCAAGAATGTTGTCTTCGACGCTAAGCCCCTGAAAAATAGATCGTTCCTGCGGCAAATAGCCAATACCTAGCTTTGCGCGTCGGTACATCGGAAAGGTCGATACGTCCTGTCCATCAATCAAAACCTGCCCGCCGTCCGGCATTACGAGGCCTGCGATACAATAAAAACACGTTGTCTTGCCTGATCCGTTCGGCCCCAAAAGCGCGACGACCTCGCCTCGTCTCAACTCAAGACTAACGTCGCGGATAACCGGCCGTTTGCGATAGGATTTGCGCAAATTCCGAATCTTCAGACCCTGATCGCCCTCCGCAACTAAGAGGTTGGGCACCATCAGTTGTTGCCTCCACCGATCACAGTGCGCACGCGGCCTTCCATGCGCCCGCTGCCCGCTGCCAGATCAATCACCAGCTTTTCGCCGGAAATCGCCGTTTGCCCTTGGGTCAAAAGCACGTTGCCCGTCAAAGTCACGGTCCCGCCTTCAATCGAATAATCTGCTGTTTCTGCCTCAGCCGCATCCGTCGCCGTCACAAAGGTCACGCCACCGGATGCTACAAGCCGTGCAATTCCGTTTGTACTGCCGCTGTCGCCTGTCGCGTAAACGATGACAACCTTGCCGGCCGACATCCGCACATCCCCTTGAACGACAAGAACATTACCATCGAAAATCGCCTCGCCGCTGCCCTGATCTACGCTCAGTTCATCGGCAGAAACCTCCACCGGCAAACCGCTGTCATATGCACCAGTGCTCAGCGCAATAGACGTGCCTTGCGCCACAAGGGCTGCGGGAAAACTTAGCAAAACGGCAAGGACGAACAGAAAACGGGTCACGCGTGGCGGCTCCTTAAGGTTGCGGTTCGTATATCAGGCGAACGCTATCTTTGAAAACAAGAACATAGGCGCCATTCGCTGCGTTTCGGTCAAGCCCCATGGCCCCTGCGGTAATCCGCCCTCCAGGTCCGGTCGCCTCAACAGCTTCGCCGGTCGCCACCCGAACCTCGTCATACCGGGTCACAATATTCGCACTTTCAACCGTATACCCAATTGAACTTTCAAAGCGCGCCCCGCCCTGCAAAAGCACCACCTTGGCGGCCATATCAATCGTACCTTCCGGGCTGGTGATGCGGATTGATGTCCCGCCCGGCAGAACAATGGTTGCCTCCAATTCGGTCCCGATAACCTCGTTGCGGATACTTTCACCCGGACGGATCGCCGCCGCACTTATCGACAAGGCCGCACCGTCCGGCGTCACTCCGCCAAACGACGGCCGCGTGATCCCCTGATCACGCAAAAGCTGTTCCACATCCACATCTGCGTAAGGAATAGCAGCCTCCGGATCGAGCGCTTTCGCCAGCAAAAAAAGCGTTGATAATATAGCCAGTGCCGCCAAAGGCAGCGCCACTTTCAGCCAGAGAACCAGCCGCGAATATGAATTATCAACCGAAGCCATCTTACTGCTCATATAAGGACTGAACTGACGATTAGAAACCGGCAAGCGCCGCTATGGTCGCCTTCCCGCCGATCGGCTGTTTCTTTGGATTTAAAAATCCTCGGTGGAGGTCCGCCAAAGGGGGCCGGAGCAGACACCCCCTCCATCGCCGCGGTCAATGCGAGAAAATATCAGTCTCAGGCCAACCCGCCAGATCAAGCTGCGCCCGCGTCGGCAGAAAATCAAACGCCGCCTGCGCCAAATCCATACGCCCTTCGCGTTCAAGACGTTCGTTCAGCTTGTCGCGCATGGCATGAAGATAAAGCACATCGGACGCTGCATAATTCAACTGCGCCTCGCTCAATTCAGGCGCGCCCCAATCGCTCATCTGTTGCAGCTTCGAAATATCGATGCTCAAAAGCTCATCCAGCAGATTCTTCAGCCCGTGACGATCCGTGTAGGTCCGTATCAGCTTCGAGGCGATCTTGGTGCAATACACCGGCGCCGTAAGCGCCCCGAATGCGTGAAACATCGCGGCAATATCAAAGCGTCCGAAATGAAACAGCTTCAGAACCTCGGGATCGGTCAACAAACGCTCCAAATTCGGCGCGCTGGTCTGCCCCTTGGCGATCTGCACCAGATGCGCATTCCCATCGCCACCCGACAGCTGCACCAGACAGAGACGATCGCGATGCGGGTTAAGCCCCATCGTCTCGCAATCGATGGCAACCATGTCGCCCAGATCCAGATCGTCTGGCAGATCGCCCTGATACAAAGTGTTCGTCATAACGTCCTCACTTGGGGATGCGCGTGCGCAGGAACAGATAAAGCGGTAGACCACAGCTAACGCCAATGCACCATGTCGCCGGGATGCCCCAAAGCGCCAGCCAGTTCTTGCGCACCACGGTTTCCGCGATGATCCACACGGTCAAAGCAATCGCCGCAATCGTCAGATCCCAGGTCAGCCCGGTGGTTGACGCATTCACGTACCACGCATCAATCAAACCGCTAAGTCCGGTGCCGGTTTCGCGCATATAGGTTACGAAATAGTACATCGGGTGGATTGCGCCCCAAACAGCAAGCGCTAGATAAACCATTCTCAGGGCCGACATCTACAGCGTTCCCCGGACACCGATTTTCGCTTCACCACTGACAGTGATCCCGCCCGACACAGGCTCTGGATCCCCGTCAACACCGCAAGCGGCCAGAACCAGAAACGCCAGCGCCAGAATTGGTCTCATCCGCTCACCGCAACGCGTGCGCCACTGACATTTCCGGAAACGGTTGGCGAAACGCTCATCCCGCCGCTGCCGAATGTCGCGCCGAAGCCAAGTTGCGGGTTTTCACAGGCCGCCGTCACGAGAACGGCCAAGAGGATTGCAAGCTTCTTCATCATACCAGACGTTCCTTCCAGCGTTTTATCTGCGCACGCACCTGATCGGGTGCAGTGCCTCCATAAGATGTGCGACTTCTCACCGAATTGTCCACGCCAAGGACGTCAAACACACCTTCTGTGATCGCGTCATGAGCGGATTTCATCTGATCCAGCGTCAGATCCGGCAGATCACAGCCCTGTTTCTCGGCCATCGCCACCAAACGTCCGGTCACGTGATGCGCATCGCGAAACGGCAACCCGG
Organism: uncultured Boseongicola sp.; assembly: GCA_905479635.1. GTDB lineage: Bacteria > Pseudomonadota > Alphaproteobacteria > Rhodobacterales > Rhodobacteraceae > Boseongicola. The sequence continues at coordinate 6,816 of CAJQNG010000046.1, forward strand.
CTTCGCGCACCAACCAGTCGGCAAGGTCGGTGGCCGTCGAAAACCCAGAGGCCGCAGCAATGCGTAAAGGCCCCTCGTTCGCACGCATATCTCTGACCATGCCCTCCATCGCCGCTAGGGCAAGCATTAGACTGTCGGCAGCATCAAAGACCTGCTCTTTGTCTTCCTGCATGTCTTTTGAATAGGTCAGCGGAAGCCCCTTCATCACGGTGAACAACCCGACAGTTGCCCCAAGAATCCGCCCGATCTTCGCTCGGACAAGCTCGGCTGCGTCCGGATTTTTCTTTTGCGGCATGATGGATGACCCGGTCGAAAACCGGTCCGACATGACCACGAAACTAAACTGCGCCGACGACCAGATCACCAGTTCCTCGGCAAACCGGGAAAGATGCATCGCACAAATCGTAGAAGCCGAAAGATACTCCAATGCAAAATCACGATCCGCCACTGCATCCAGCGAATTCGCGGCCGGGCGGTCAAAGCCAAGTGCCTTCGCTGTCATCTCGCGATCTATCGGGAAAGACGTGCCTGCCAAAGCAGCCGCGCCGAGAGGCGACTCGTTCATCCGTGCCCGCGCATCCGAAAACCGCGACGCATCCCGACCCAGCATTTCAACGTAAGCCATCATGTGATGGCCCCACGTCACAGGCTGCGCTGTCTGCAAATGCGTGAACCCCGGCATCACCCAGTCGGCACCCGCTTCGGCCTGCGACAAAAGCGCCTTCTGCAACGCCTCGATCCCCATGATCGCGCCATCGCACTGGTCGCGCACCCACATCCGAAAATCGAGAGCTACCTGATCGTTCCGGCTGCGGCCCGTATGCAAACGCCCCGCAGGTTCCCCGATCAAATCCTTCAGGCGCGCCTCAACATTCATGTGAATGTCTTCCAACGCAGTCGAAAACTGAAATGTGCCCGTCTCAATCTCTGACAAAACCGTGAGGAGACCTTCCCGGATCGTTTCAGCGTCGCTAGGTTTGATGATGCCCGTGGCCGCCAACATGGCGGCATGGGCGCGCGAGCCTTCGATGTCTTGGCCTGCCAGTCGTCTGTCGAACCCGATCGAGGCGTTAATTGCCTCCATGATCGCGTCCGGTCCAGCGGCAAAGCGGCCGCCCCACATCGAATTTGCGTTGTCGGTCATCAGTAATCGTCCTTCGGAGGGACCCATGCGTTATATCTCAGCCGTCCTCTACACGGCCCTCGTCCTTGGTGCAAACGCCGCCCACGCAGATATTGCGGCGGCAGAAGCGGCGCGCGAGGGGATGATGAAGAAGCTGATCTTCTCCGAGCCCAAGGCTGTGTCGTCCAAGACCTTCACTGACCCATCAGGCGGCGAATTCACGCTTGCTGATTTCGAAGGCAAGCACGTGCTGGTCAACTTCTGGGCCACATGGTGCGCGCCGTGCCGCAAAGAAATGCCGATGCTGTCTGATATCCAGACCGATTTTGGCGGCGACTCATTCGAGGTCGTCACAATCGCTACAGGTCGCAACCCTCAGCCCGCCATAGACCGCTTCTTTGAGGAAATCGGCGTCGAGAACCTGCCGAAATACCTTGATCCACGCTCTGCACTGGCCCGCGACATGGCTGTCCTTGGCCTGCCAATCACGCTGATCCTCGATCCAGACGGCAACGAGATTGCCCGAATGCGCGGTGAAGCCGAATGGAACGGCGAAAGCGCTTATGCGGTGCTAGAGGCGCTTTTGCCCGAGGCGGACGGCTGAAACCGGCGCTAAAAAACCGTTTGTCGTGATTGTATTCGGGCCGTTGCCCCTTGCTCGGTCCCCACAAGCGCATCCACGTCCACAAATCCCTTTCGGGAGTAGGAGGTCATACGGCTGCGCGAGCGGCCAATTTCCATCAAGGTCTGGGAGCATTCGAATTCGGGGCAGGGCGAAGTATCTTTCAAAAGACACTCATGCCGGCCCATACAGTGTTGGAATCCACACGTCATAAGGCAATATACTCAACTGGTTACAAAAACAAAAACACGGCTTAACTTTTCCAAACTAACGCAAGATTGTGGCTTTAATTTGACAGGACTAACGAAAAGTAAACGTTACAAGGCGTCCGTGGTAAATGCCCGCGCTTGCTCCGCCCTGCGCGATCCGCTTTAACCCCCCGGACCCGCATTACCCGAGACCGCATTTCTTATGTCCCAATCCCAAGGCCGCATTGTCGCGGTGCTCGGCCCAACCAACACCGGCAAGACGCACTATGCGATTGAGCGTATGCTTGCGCATCGCAGTGGTATCATTGGTCTGCCGCTTCGGCTGCTTGCGCGCGAAGTTTATGACCGCATCGTTGCGATCCGGGGCCCGTCGTTCGTCGCCCTCGTCACCGGGGAAGAACGCATCGTCCCGGACCGCACGCAGTATTGGGTCTGTACCGTTGAGGCGATGCCCGAAGGCATCGGCGTGGATTTCCTCGCCGTGGACGAAATCCAGCTCTGCGCCGACCCCGAACGTGGCCACGTCTTCACCGACCGCCTTTTGCGCGCGCGCGGCCTGCACGAGACGCTCTTCATGGGCTCTGACACCATGCGAAACGCTATCGCAGCGCTTGGGCCAAAGGCGCACTTCAACCGCCGGGAACGCTTCTCCGAACTGACCTACACCGGCTCAAAGAAAATCAGCCGCATGCCTCCCCGCGCCGCAATCGTCGGGTTCTCGGTCGACAACGTCTATGCCATCGCAGAACTGCTCAAGCGCCAAAAGGGCGGCGCAGCGGTCGTCATGGGCGCGCTGTCCCCCCGCACCCGCAACGCACAGGTCGAAATGTATCAAAACGGCGAGGTTGACTACCTCGTTGCCACCGACGCCATCGGCATGGGTCTGAACCTCGACATCACCCACGTCGCGTTCTCGGGCTTGCGGAAATTTGACGGCCGCCGGATGCGGCAACTCCAGCCCAACGAACTAGCGCAAATCGCCGGCCGCGCGGGCCGCTACATGACGTCAGGGACCTTCGGCGTCACCGGCGAAGCGCCCCCTCTGCAAGACGATGTGGTCAAAGCAATCACCGCCCACAACTTCACCCCGCTCAAAAAACTCCAATGGCGCAACACCTCGCTGCAATTCGGCTCAATCAGTCATCTCGTTGCCTCGCTGGAAGTCGCGGCCGAAGACGAATGGCTCGTCCGTGCGCGCGAAGCTGACGACCTGATGACGCTCAAGACCCTGGCCGAAGTGGCCGAAGTCAGCGCCCGTGCCAGCGACGGAGAATCGGTCAGGCTTTTGTGGGATGTCTGCCGCATCCCCGATTTTCGCGGTATCAGCCACCAGGAACACGCCCAGCTTCTTGAGCGCATCTTCGGGTACCTGCACGAACTGGGGCGCGTCCCCGACGACTGGCTTGCACGGCAAATCAACCGTATCGACCGCACCGACGGCGATATCGATACCCTGTCGAAACGGCTGGCCTATATCCGCACTTGGACCTATGTGGCGCAGCGGAACGGGTGGTGTTCGGACGAAAGTCATTGGCGTGACGCCACGCGCGCTGTAGAAGATCGCCTGTCGGATGCGCTTCATACCGCTCTGACGCAGAGATTTGTCGACCGGCGGACGTCTGTTCTGCTTCGCCGGTTGAAACAGAAGGAGGGCCTGGTGGCCAAAGTTAACGATAAGGGTGAAGTCACAGTCGAGGACCAGTTCGTCGGCCGTATCGAAGGATTCCGCTTCCATCAGGACGCCACGGCAACCGGGGACGAAGCGAAGACCGTCCGCTCTGCCGCCATTCAGGCGCTCCAGCCCGAATTCCATCTCCGCGCCGACCGTTTCTACAACGCACCGGACACCGAGATGGACTTCACCGAACAAGGCGGTCTCATGTGGGGCGAACACGCGATCGGCAAACTGGTCGCCGGGGATGACGCGATGAAGCCGCGTGCGCAGGCCTTCGTCGATGACGAAGCCGGCCCAGACGTGGCCGAAAAGGTCCAGCGCCGCCTCCAGCACTTCATCGACCGCAAAGTTGCCGCGCTGTTTGAGCCGCTGATGAACATCCAGCGTGACGAAACGCTGACTGGCCTCGCACGGGGCTTCGGTTTCCGCATGGTCGAGAATTTCGGCGTCGTCGACCGCCGCGATGCGGCCGATGACGTGAAAGCGCTCGATCAGGATGCGCGCTCGGTTTTGCGCAAGCACGGCGTGCGCTTTGGCCAGTTTACGGTCTTCATGCCGCTTCTGCTTAAACCCGCCCAGACGCGGCTTCGGCTTGTTCTCTGGTCGCTTGCCAACAACCTTGATGAATTCCCCGAAAGCCCGCCACCGGGCCTTGTGACTATCCCGACCGCGAAAGGCACGCCTGCCAATCACGCGCTGATGGCTGGCTACAAACAGGCAGGTGAACGCTCGATCCGCATCGATATGCTGGAACGCCTTGCGGATATGCTGCGCAAAGAAGACAGCCGTGGCGGTTTTGAAGCCAACCCCGACATGCTTTCGATCACCGGCATGACGCTTGAGCAATTCGCCAAACTGATGGAAGGCCTGGGCTACAGCGCTGTGCGCGGAACGCGCGAAAAGGTCAAGGTCGTCGTTACCCCAAGCGAAGAAGCATCGGTTGAAACGTCCGCAGAATCGCCTGTGGAAACGCCCGCAGCCGAGGCTGAAGACACCTCAGAAGCTGCCCCAGAGACTGCCTCGCCTGAAGAGCCAGCAGCAGTTGAACCGGTTGGCGAACAAGCACCGGCAAAAACAGCAGAACCAGCAGCCGAAACTCTGGAAAAACCAGCCGAAGACACTCTAGATGTCTTCTATACCTTCGCCTGGAGTGGCAATCGTGGCCGCCAGCAACAGCAGCAAGAACGCCAAGGTGGACGTCCACAAGGCAAACCTGGTGGCAAATCCGGCGGAAAGCCGAAGGGAAAAGGCAAGCCACGCGGCAAAGACGGTGCAAACGCAGCTCGCAATTTCGAGGCGCGGCCCCCGCGTAAAGAAAAAGCCATCGACCCGGATAACCCGTTTGCTCAGGCCCTGATGGGTCTGACGGGTAAGAAAAACTGACCGAAGCAGGCGCGACGCAGCGCTTAGACAAATGGCTTTGGCACGCGCGATTTTTTAAAACGCGCGGGCTGGCGACAAAGTTGGTCTCGGCGGGTCGTGTCCGCGTCGACGGGGATCGCGTTTCAAAGCCAAGTTACGGACTGCGCCCCGGCCTGACCCTGACTTTTCCACAATCACGCCGTGTGCGAGTGATCCGGGTGGAGGCACTCTCGACCCGACGCGGCCCAGCGCCCGAAGCCCAGGCGCTCTACACCGATTTGACCCCACCAGAAGACCCTGTTCCGCAAAACCCGCGTTTCCAGGGAAAGGGTCGCCCGACTGGGAAAGATCGTCGCAATGAACGCCTTTACCGCGATGGTCCGCTTGAATGAATTTCCACGCTGGGCTAGGCAGCTACGGTATTCTTTATGAGACCGTTTTATGACCTACATCGTCAATGACAGCTGCATTGCCTGCAAATATACCGACTGCGTCGAGGTATGCCCCGTGGATTGCTTCTACGAAGGCGAAAACATGCTGGTTATCAGCCCGGAAGAATGCATCGACTGCGGCGTCTGCGAGCCAGAATGCCCGGCCGACGCAATCCGCCCGGACACAGAACCTGACATGGAAAAATGGGTCGAGTTCAACCGGAAGTATTCCGAGCTGTGGCCGGTGATTATCACCAAAAAAGACCCGCTGCCTACCGCGGACGAGATGGACGGCAAGCCAGGTAAGATGGACGTGTTCTCGGAGACTCCGGGCGAAGGCGGCTAAGTCACGCATCGGCTACCGATTCGACTTCAACCCCTGCGCGAATTGCAGCCAAACACCCAATGATGCAACGGCGTATAGCAATTTTGCCATATGACTTGGAAATGGGTCATTTTTTTGCTATGTTAGGGAATACACAGAGCGGGATGACGCGGTCCGGGACAGGACCGTTTCAATATCACCGACATCGACAGATCGAAAGCGACGGGAGGATACATGTGTTCCCGGAGTGTTTTTGTCGTCAAATTATTTGGGGCCGAGAAGGATAAAATCTGCATGACCAAGCCAAAGAAAATGGAATTCCGTCCGAATGACTTCATTGTCTATCCTGCGCATGGCGTGGGTCAGATCATTTCGATCGAAGAACAGGACATCGCCGGCCTTATGCTGGAGCTGTTCGTGATCTCGTTCGAGAAGGACAAGATGACACTGCGCGTTCCGACAAACAAAGCCGCCGACGTGGGCATGCGGACGCTGTCGTCTCCTGACGTGGTTGCCAAAGCGATGACCACGCTGAAGGGTAAGGCCCGCGTGAAGAAGGCCATGTGGTCGCGTCGCGCCCAAGAATACGAACAGAAGATCAACTCGGGCGACCTGATCGCGATTGCTGAAGTGGTGCGCGACCTGCACCGCGCCGACGACCAGCGCGAGCAAAGCTACTCTGAGCGTCAGCTTTACGAAGCAGCAATTGAACGTCTCTCTCGCGAGATCTCGGCCGTCAGTGGTTGCGATGAACTTGATGCGCAAAGTCAGGTGAACGATGTGCTTGTAGGCCGCGCTACAGCAGCGGCATAAGCGCTTTTCGTTTTAAGACATGGATCGGCGGGACTGAAGGGTTCCGCCGGTTTTCATTTGCGCCCCTTCAGGGCGCGACCGTCTCCAGGATCCGCTCAAGTTGCGTGGTGATCTTCTTGGGGCCAACGGCTTAATGAACCGGCCCTATCGTCGCCAGACTGTCAGTCCACTCAGGGTTCCCGAACATCCCTTCGGCCGGTGCTGTCAGAAGAAAAGTTGCGGCCGGTTCTTCCCTGCCTACCCTCTCTGGTGCAGGATCAAACTTTCCTTATTTGCTTGACTAAAGCCAAGCAGGCGACCGCGATCAGCACTGAAATTTCTATGTCGAAACTTACAGGATCAGTTTAATCTGGTAGGGCCGCTTGACGGTTTCAACCGCAAGCGCTCCCGAGGATTTCACCAAAAACGACCGCGTGGTTCGAATCCGCTCGTCTCCTTGCCTAATCCTAATTTGGATTTTGAGCGGCAAGGCGCACATCAGCGTTCAATCTGACAGTGCCCACATTGGGGTTAAGGAAGTGCTTGATAGCCAGAGAGCACTCTAGGGAGAATTACTTTGACACACTACCATGGTAGTGTATCGTCGGCTTATAATTAGAGTTTGACAATAAGTCACCGTAGCGAACCACAAATAAAAATTTGGAGGAAAACATGAATACCGCACAACGCGTTCTCGCCGCAGGACTTTCTCTTGCACTTCTGCCAAGCGCCACGCTGGCTGATGAATCGACAAGGGTTGCTTTGGTCCCCGGTGGACCACACCCCTATTTCGCTGCTTGGGAGCAGGCCGGGGCGGATGCTGCCAAGGACTTTGGTTTGGGTTCAGCAGATTATCGGGTTCCACAAAAATGGGAATTGGGCCTTCAGAACCAGATGTTAGAATCGCTGGTAACCCAAGGCTATAACGCCTTTCTGGTATTCCCAGGTGATCCCGTCGGAACCGTCGCCATTGCAAATGAACTGGCAGAAACGGGAGCGCCTGTTATGGCACTTGCCGGTTGCCTGAAAGATCCGTCTGAGGCTGTTTTCTGTATGGGTACGGATACCGGGAATTCCGCGTATTTGGGCACCAAAGAATTGCTCAAGCAGTTGGGCGACGGCGCTAAGATTGTTCACTTTACAGGATTTCTGGTTGATCCAAATACACAACTCCGCATCGATGCTGTCGCTAAGGCCGCAGCTGAGGGCGGTGCGGAAGTCATTCAGGTGATCGCTGATATCGATGCACCAGAACCCGCCGAAGAGAAAATCAACGCTTATCTTGCGGCCCACGTAGATGAGGTGGACGGAATCGTCACGACGGCCTGGGTTCCTGCTGTTGTAGCCTCGAATGCACTGCGTAAAATCGGTGACAAGCGCATCGTTATGGTTGGCATTGACCATGATGAAGTGGTTATCCAGGCGATTAAAGATGGATTTGTCCACGGCACAATGCTGCAAAACCCCTATGGCCAAGGCTATATAGGGTCTTTCGTGGCTGACAGGCTTCGCTCTGGCTGCACAGTCAAAGCCGATGCTCCATTTAAGTCGAATGCGCTGACCGATAAGTTCATTGACAGTGGAACTGTTTTTGCCGGTGCCAACGACGTCGACAACTATGTAGGTTCAATGCAGTCGATCACCAAAGTGCTCTTCGACGAGTTTGAGTCGACTTATCTTGACTGCTGATGCATCAATTCGGCGGGGCCCTTCGGGGCCTCGCCACCCAATTCCATTGATCGAGATGTAACTGGCACGATGAGTGATACTTCTCAAGACCGCGCTCCGGAGGGTGACGACAGTCAAACCAGACCAAGCGCGATGGGCGGACCACTTCGATTTTTGCTTAGCAATGAATTTGGGTTGATCGTTTTGGTGCTATTATTTGGCATCCTTTTTTCAACCCTGTCACCCGCCTTTCTTTCGAAATTTAGCCTCTATGCGCTTGGCCGCACGAGTGCTGTTAACATCATGATCGGCTTTTCGATGATGGTGGTCATCATCACGGGTGGGCTAAATCTGTCCGTTGGCGCGATCGGCGTTGGTGCGGCGATGTTCGGCGGATGGTTGATGCAGGCCTTTGGGATGCCTTGGGTACCTGGCGTGATAGGCGGATTGGCAATGGGTGCTGCTTTGGGTGCGCTGAACGGGGTGATCATAGTGCGCTCGGGCCTACATTCATTTATCATTACGCTTGCCACGATGAGTATCTTTTTCGGCGTGATGATCTATCTCACTCGAGCCGAATCCTATCGAGAGATTTCTCCGGCATTCACCAGTTACGGGCGGATGAAGATTCTAGGCGTTATCTCGCCGTTGTTATTGGTTACTTTTGCGGTTGCCATCATGTTGTCGGTCCTGTTCCGTTTCACTGCGTTGGGCCGAGAGATGCTTGTCGCTGGCGCGAACGCGCGAGCGGCAGAGATTTCGGGCATCCGAGTGAACCGCATGATCACCTATTGCCACATGTTGTCAGGCATATTGGCCGGGGTTGCCGGGTTGATGCTGGTGTCTCGCACGGGGGCCGCCATCCCGTCGATGGCGGGGCAATTGGGCCAAGACTGGCTGTTGCCCGCGTTTCTCGGGCCCGTGCTTGGTGGTACATTGTTAACGGGCGGGCGGTTATCGGTGCTGGGTACGCTGCTGGGATCGTTTTTGGTGACGATGCTCACCACGGGGCTGTTGCTGATGCAGGTCGGGGCATTCTGGATACAAACCTATCTTGGCCTCTTGCTGCTGGCCGCCGTGCTGATTGACCTTGCTCGGCGATCCTATCTTGAGCGGAGGAAATTGCTGTGAACCAGAAATTCTGGCAATCGGAATGGTTCGGGCCGCTGCTGATCACTGTCACGGCGATTGTCATCGTCAGTTCATTGAACCCGTCTTTCCTGTCGCCCTTTAATATTCAAATTTTGTTGCTGGCGATCTCGGTCAACGCGATGATTGCCTTTAGCCAGATGATCATCATTGCCATCGGTCAGATGAACCTGTCGGTGGGTGCCATCGGCGGGATGGCCGCGATTTCGTTCGGCGGCATGATGGAGGTTTGGGGCATCCCTTGGCCGATCGCAGCAGTGCTCTCGCTCAGCATTGGTCTGCTGGCCGGGATCGCCAATGGGGCATTGTGCGCTTACACTGGGATTTCGGCTTTTGTGATTACTCTCGCCAGCCTGTCCATCTTTAAGGGCATCAACCTTGGGATCACCGAGGCGCAGCCATTTTACGACATCCCTGACACGGTCAAATCGCTGGGCAACGACACGTTCCTCCACCCGCTGCCGTGGCTTGTTCTGCCTGCTGTCGCGGCTGCGGTTTTGCTTTGGTATCTGCTGTTCAGGTTGCCACTAGGGCGCGCGATCTTGGCTGTCGGCGGCAATGAACATGCCGCTGCTTTGTCGGGGATCTCGGTGCCTCGGATTGTGATCGTTGCCCATGCGATTTCCGGTCTGTTGGCGGCCTTAGCTGGGATCATGTTGGTTGGTCGGTTGCAAATCGGACAGCCGACCATTGGCGATGACTGGCTGATCCTGTCCTTTGCCGCCCCCGTGATCGGCGGAGCAATCCTGACCGGTGGCCATGTCAGTGTTGCGGGTACGTTTCTGGGCGTCGCCATCGTTGCGATCATCACTCAGGTGCTTGTCCTGTTCAGCATCGACCCGTTTCTGGTGCAGGTCGTGCTTGGTGGTCTGATCCTGTGGGCGGTCGGCATAAACCGATATCGTGAAGTCCGCGCGCATCGCAAAATCGCTGCGGGGGCAATATGACCGAGATTTTCAACGCGCAGGGCATTCTCAAAACTTTCCCCGGGGTAAAAGCTTTGGAAGACGTCTCAGTGTCGCTGACACGCGGGTCAATTCATGCATTGCTGGGTGAAAATGGCGCGGGCAAATCGACTTTGATCAAAGTCATGACGGGCGTGTACCGCCCCGACGGCGGGACGATGATGTTGGACGGTGCGGAGTATGAGCCGCAAAACACCCATGACGCCATCGTGAAAGGCATCGGGGTGGTCCATCAGGAACGCAATCTGATCCCACGTTTTTCCATCGCCGAGAACATTTTTCTTGAACATTTGGCCGACCAACCACTGCGCCGGATTGATTATCCAAAGCTTTTTCAAGACGCGCAACGCTGGCTTGATCTGCTTGAGATTGACGCTGATCCGGCGACGCCCGTGGACAGGCTTAGTGTGGCTAAGATGCAGCTGGTGGAAATCGCCAAAGCCTTGTCGCTGAACTCAAAAATCTTGATGCTGGACGAGCCGACAGCCTCTTTGACGCCACATGAAACGGATACGTTATTTGGCATTTTGCGGCGCCTGCGCGACGATGGTGCCAGCCTTGTTTTTGTCAGCCACAAGCTGGAAGAAGTGCAGGAAATCTGCGATTCTGTCACGGTTTTGCGGGATGGGCAAAATGCCTGCGAAAGCCGTCGTCTGGATGAGTTGGGACGGCAAGATATCGTGCGCTTGATGATTGGGCGCAGCGAGATGATCCCAGATTGGGTGGCCCGTGATCGGGCCGAGGGCCAGCCGGTGCTTGAGCTGTCGAACGTTTCCACAAAACTTGGCCATAAAGCCGTTGATCTAAAAGTCCACAAGGGCGAAATCGTGGGGCTTTATGGTCTGGTCGGCGCCGGGCGCAGTGAACTGGCCAAGGCAGTTCTGGGTAAATTTGAGATCACCGATGGCGAGGTTTTGGTCAACGGCATATCCGCCAAGATCAACAGCGTAGCTGATGCTGTTGGACGTTATCGGATCGGCTATGTCAGCGAGGATCGCAAAAGTGAAGGGCTGGTGCTGATCCATTCGGTTCTTGAAAATGTCGGGATACCCATCTGGCGACGGCTGTCGCAGTTCGGCGGCTTTTTGACAAACGGAACCGTGCGCAAACACACCGTGCCTTTCATCCAGAAACTCGAAGTACGCACGCCGTCGCTGGAACAACAGGTCGGCAATCTGTCGGGCGGTAACCAACAAAAGATCAGCGTCGCCAAATGGCTGGCAGCCGAGGCGCAGGTGCTGATCATCGATGAACCCTCAGTCGGCATCGACATCAAGACCAAGGCTTACCTGCACGAGTTGATCCGCGAATTGTCCGATACGGGCACCGCGATCTTGCTAATCACCAGCGACATGCCCGAAATGATCGCGCTGGCGGACCGCATCGTCGTGATGAATGAATATGCGGTGATGGGCGGGTTCAATAATACCCGCGATTATACCGAGATGAGCGAAGGGATCATGGGCTTGATCCAAGGCGATGAGACGGCAGCGGCTTAAACACTATAGAACCGCGCGCAGTTGTCGCCCATAAGCGCTGCGCGCTCATCGCTGCTGAGTTTTTCGCTCCAATCGGTGACAACGCCTATCGCTTTGGCATAGCTTGCCGCCAATGTGCAAACCGGCCAGTCGCTGCCGATCATCAAGCGGTCTGTTCCAAACGCCTCCAGTACGGTGTCGAGATACGGCCCAAACGTCTCTGTCGTCCAGTTTGAACAATTTGCCTCGGTCACGAGGCCCGAGAGTTTGCACGAAACATTCGGCCGTTCAGCAATGCCACGCATGCCAGTTTCCCAAGCTTCGCGGTCGCTGCCATCCATCTTTGGCTTGGCGATATGGTCCACGACGAAAGGCTGATTCGGCAGGGCATCCACTAACCTGATCGCAGCTGGAATATGGATAGTGCGCAGCAGCAAGTCATAGGCCAGACCCCGAGAGTTCAAACAGTTAACGCCGTTCAGATGCGGTGCGCTGTCGGCAAAATCCGGGTCTTCGCGATCATGGATCAGCATGCGAACGCCCCGGAAGACTGGATTGTCGCTGTATTTGTCCAAACGATCCTCTGCATCGTGCGCACAAAGATCGACCCAACCGACAACGCCGCGGATCGACGCGTCATCTGCAGCCAGCCCGAGCAGAAAGTCAGTCTCGACGCCCATTTCCCGCGCTTGCACGGCGATCGTGCCGTCGATCCCAACTTCGGCACGCAACGGGGCAAGATCAATCGGTAGAAAGTCTCGCTGAATGACTGCTAAATCATCCGTCATCCAAGGGAAGTCGCCCGGATTTTCGCCGTAGCTCCAAAAATGTTGGTGTGCGTCAAGTTTCATGGGGCCGGCCACTTTCGTTTCGAAATGGAGTGCGTTTAGAATTCCAGTTGGACCTTGATTGTAGCGGATGGATCGCTGCGGATCAGGGCGAATGCGGCCTCGACATCTTGGGCGGCAAACGTGTGGCGGATCATCGCCTCGGGGCGCAAGATCCCACTTTCCAACCAATCCACTACCTGAGGCAGCAGTTTTCGGCTTAACCGAGAGCCGTAAATGGCGACCTCTTTGCTCACGATGTCTTTTTGGATCACTTCAACGGGGTGCGTTGAAAAGCCAAGCAGCCCAATCCGACCGGCAGGGCTGATGAGTTTTAGCGCCTCGGCCAATAGGCTCGGCACGCCCGCCGCATCAATCACCACTGTGGGGCCAAGTCCTTCGGTCTCGCCAGCAACGGCCGACGAAACTGCGCTCGACTTTGACAAAACCACTTCATCAGCCCCGAATGCTTTGGCGGTTTCAAGCCGGGCGGCATCCAAATCTGCCACAATGCAGCGAGCACCCTTCAACTTGGCCACCTGCAATACGGTCAACCCAATTGGGCCAGCGCCGTAAATCAACACACTGTCCGCTGCATCGCAACCCGTTAGGTTCAACACATTGGCGGCGATCGAAAACGGTTCTGCCAAGGCTGCAACCCCGATGGGTAGGTCTGGCGAGACGCGAATAGCATTCGCAGCGGGAACCGTCACAAAGCTGCGAAACCCGCCGTCCTGGTGGACGCCCAGCACCTCAAGCTGTGCACATACATTCGAGCGCCCAGTCCGGCAGGCATGGCAGGTTCCACAAGATATCACAGGGTCAATGACAACGGAGTCACCTAAGCGAACAGTCTCAACACCGGGTCCCACAGCCTCGACAACTCCGGCCATTTCATGCCCGATAATCCTAGGGTAGCGCGCAAAAGGATTGCTGCCCTCCAGGATGTGAACGTCTGATCCACAAATTCCTGCGCGTTTGACACGCACCATGACCTCTGCTGGTCCGGGTTCAATCTGCTGGTCTTGCCGGATCACAAGAGACAGCGGTTGTTCAACTGCAATCGAAATCATGTTCTTATCTCCGCAGGGCTTTCCGGACTGTCACTGCCATGGTAGTGTGTCAGCGAAATGAGATCAAGAAGCGAGGCGGGAATTGGCGACATCAATTGAAGACAGAAATCTGCCGAACCTTAAATTGGACAAGAGCACTCCGGTTACAGCACAGGTGCATGCACACGTTCGGCAACTGATCCTTCGACTTCGCCTCAAGCCGGGTGAGGCGCTAAGCGAGAAAGATCTGTCAGTAAAACTTGGTATAAGCAGAACGCCTGTGCGCGAAGCTTTCATTCGCCTTGCCCAAGAGGGTCTAGTAGATATCCTTCCTCAGCGTGGAACCTTAGTCGCTCCGATCCGGATGGCCGAAGTTAAAGAAGCTCATTTCATCCGTCGTGTGCTGGAGCTTGGAGTGGTCCGCCGTGCCGCAGAGAGCCCGGAGCCCAAGCACCTCGCATGGATAGAGGAAAACCTGCGCCAGCAGGAAGCGGCGCAACGCGCCCAAGACTACAACAGGTTCATGGATCTCGACGAGGTGTTTCATCGGCTGCTTAGCGAAGGTGTTGCGTTGCCGCGCGCCTGGACGGTAATCCAAAGTGTTAAAGGGCAATTGGATCGTGTTCGGTACTTCATTCTTCCAGAAACCGGGCATAGTGACTTGATTCAGCAGCAACATCGCGCGATTTTCGAGGCCATCAAATCTGGTGATGCCGATCGCGCGGAAAGTGAAATGCGCGACCATCTTGATCAAATCTGGGCGTCCATCGAACAGCTTATGATCGAAAATCGGGATTTCTTTCAAGACTAAAGTCCAGCGTTCCCAACTTAAAATTCGGAGATTTTAACATGGACTTGCCTGATCTGGGATTCGGCGGCGCCCCGTTGGGAGGGTTGTTAGATCCGGTCGGTGATGCGGCGGCGGCTAACACAGTGCAGGCCGCATTGGATGCGGGCCTAAAGTATTTCGACACCGCGCCCTACTATGGGTTTGGCTTGTCAGAGCGGCGTCTTGGCGATGCGGTCCGCAATCAGGACGGGATCATCCTGTCCTCCAAAGTCGGACGGGTGCTTAAGCCCGGATTGCCGGACGATCCGTTGGGTTTTGGCTGGCCAAAACCGCTGCCGTTCACGCCGGTTTACGACTATAGTTATGATGGCGTCATGCGATCCTATGAGGATAGCCTGCAGCGTCTGGGTCGCGACCGCATCGACATTCTCTATCTGCACGATATCGGCCGCTCGACCCACACTAACCCGGTTGAAGAGGAACGCCATTTCAACGATGCGATGACCGGCGGATACCGCGCGCTAGACGAGTTGCGACGTACTGGCGACGTGTCCGCCATCGGGATTGGCGTCAATGAAACTGACGTTAGCCTGCGAGTCTTGGAGTATGGCGTCTGGGATATTTTCCTAGTGGCTGGGCGCTATACATTGTTGGAACAGGAAGCGCTTGATCCTCTGTTTACTCGCCTCGGTGAAAGGGACGTCAAAGTGGTTGTTGGCGGGCCGTTTAACTCGGGCATTCTGGTCGGCGGAACCACTTGGAACTACGAAACCGCCCCAAGCGCAATTGTGGATCGCGTTGAGGCATTAACTTGTGTATGCGCCGCGCATTTGGTGCCCTTGCCTGCAGCGGCGCTACAATTTCCCTTGGCGCATCCGGTTGTCACAAGCGTGATACCCGGCACCCGGACGCCAGAGGAATTCGCCCAAGTTTTGTCATGGTATTCGACAGAAATACCTGCTTCGTTCTGGTCAGATCTCAAATCCGAAGGATTGCTGTCTGCTGAGACGCCGACGCCCAGTTAGGTGTCAATCGACGTGGAACACTTCCTCCATCATAGCCCAAAACTCGCCGTCCTTACGCGCCGATAATGGTTCTTGGCAGGGATCGGTCAGCGTCCACCATTTTTGGGTTTCCGAATCTGCGGCCATGCGCGCGGCATCCGCCTTAAAATCGCTGCCATGATACTCCCAATACCCGAACAATAAGTTCTCGGGTTCTTTCAAGAATATCGAGAAATTGCGAATGTTGCTTTCTGCGATTTGATTAAGAACACTTGGCCAGACATCCGCATGCAGGCGTTTATAGTCCTCGATCTTTTCAGGTTTTAGCCCAATGACCATACCCATTCGTTGCATAGGCTGGCTCCTTTCTTATCGCCGACTTAGCTGGTGGAAAAGTCCAGCGCGCCGACCTTCGTCGCATTAATTGCATCCCAATCCCAGTCGATCCCCAGTCCGGGCTCATCACTGGGCCAGGCACGGCCATTTTCGATCCGCAAGCCAGTCTTCGTGATCGTATCAAGCTGGGGGATATATTCTAGCCAGGGCGCATTGGGGATCGCGCAGACAAGGCTTGCATGCAGCTCCATCAAGAAATGCGGGCACACTGGCACATTAAACGCCTCGGCCATATGTGCGACTTTCATCCAAGGGGTGATACCACCGATCCGCGCAACATCGACCTGCACGATCGAGGCACCACCCGAGACCAGGTAATCCTTGAATTGACTGAGCGAATACATGCTTTCACCGACTGCGATCGGCACTGATGTGCTGGCCGCAAGGCGCGCATGTTCAAGCACATCGTCGGCGGGCATGGGCTCTTCGAACCAAGCAATATCTAGCGTTTCTAGCATCCGTGCGCGACGTGTCGCCTCTGCCAAGGTAAAGGACTGATTGGCATCCACCATGATTTCGTATGATGGTCCAACCGCGTCGCGAACCGCTGATAGCCGCTCGCGGTCCTCGGACAGATGCGGCCGCCCTATTTTGACCTTGGAGCCTGCAAAACCTTTGGCTTGGGCTTCTAGCGCGTCTGCAACAAGGTCCTTGGAGTCAATGTGCAACCATCCGCCTTCAGTGGTGTAGACCGGAATGTTATTCTTTGAGCCACCCAGTATCCGGTAAAGTGGCAGACCGGCGCGTCGGCAACGCAAGTCCCAGAGGGCAGTATCGACCGAAGCCAGCGCCAGCGAGGTTATCGCCCCGACCGCCGTCGCGTGGGTCGAAAACAACAGCTCTCGCCAAATACGCTCGATGTCCTCTGCCTCTTGCCCGATCAAACGAGGAACCAAGGTTTCCTTGAGCAAGGACATTACTGCCGGGCCACCTTGCCCGATCGTATATGTATACCCCGTGCCCACTGCGCCATCGCGATCCGTGATCCGCAGAATGGGCGTTTCCTGACTATCAAAAGATTGAATCGCATCCGTCCGGCGCACCTTTGGCTTAAGGTCCACCATGGAAATCTCAACACGTTCAATAATGGCCATAGTCAATCCAAAGCTAGCTTGTTTTCTATCGCCATGCTTATCAGGTACTTCGGGCGAGAACGAGCCTGAACAAAATGGAAATTTAACGGTTCTGGCTGAGATTCAGCGACAATCGTGGTTCAGGGATTGTCAGAAGAAACCAGCTTGAGGACGGCCGGGTAGATTCGTAGTCTCACGAGATGTCCTAGCGTTTCCCACTTTCGCTTCGAA